>CAZWLS010000035.1:0-19181 GCA_964634415.1 uncultured Roseivirgaceae bacterium
CAATTGTATACGAAACTAGATGTTACCAGTTTGTCTGAAAGATGGTTTTCGAAGCTGATTTTTTTCATTATTTCCTGGTTGCTTCTAGTAAACTTTGATTTCTGATTAAATGAAGCATTGGGGATGTAAGTATTAATATTTTTCGAATTACCATTTGCTAAAATGTAATCAAAGTATTTTCCTGATCTCTCTTCATAGAATTTATGCCAATCCTCAAGGTTTGAATAGTACTTTTCCCAATCAAGAATTGTAGCCTTCAGCGTGCTGTCTGTCATTGAACTTAATAGTCCGGAATTTTTTATTTCGTCTAATACAAAATTGCTTGGATCCCAAACTGGAAAGCTGAAAGTAAGCGAAAGGACGCTATCAACATTTATTGAACCATGCTCATAATCTGGCCCGATATTATTGTGCAAATACTTGCAAGAAGCAATAACGTTTTCGAGTCTTTTAGTGTCAAATTCTAGTAAAATAAGGTTCTCTTCGAATTCTTGTTTTAGACTTTCTATGACCTTTCTTTCCCTTTCTAGTTCTTTATTTTTTTCATTAAGATTATCAATGCTTATCGCTATTAATATCCCAACTACAACTAAGATTATTTCTCCCAAGGCATAGAGAACATAAGTGGTGAATTTATTCTCTTTCATAAGTTTTTGACGAGCCTTTCTTAACAGCAGTAACATAAGGGATCAATTTTTTTCTTTGGAAATTTTATCCAGTCGTTTGATTAGTGTAGAATTTTTCGTCTTCAACCTTTTTAAATCTGAGATTACCAATCCAGAAGAAATTCTTAAAAATGCTAGTATTTGCAAGGTGCGCTTGTCCTGTAATAGGATTGGAATTCGTTCCTTTTTTATTAATGAAACAGATGGAAGAAACCCATACTTGTTGTCATGAAATACTGAATCGTAATGTAGCGCGTCCATCGATTGAATAAAGGGCCTACTTTGTTCAACTATGTTTTTATTGAATTCATCCATTCCCTCCTTAGCTAATTCTTGATTGGCAAAGTAATCGTTGAGTAGGGTTCTCACCTCGGCGTTTGTGATCTTGTCTATAGTTACTTGATGATTCTTTTGAGTAACAGGGGCAAAGGTTCGATTGTATAACATTAGTTCTATATCCCTAGGTACAACACTAATGGAATTGTCTTTAATACCTTTAAAAATAGTATAGTAGTGATCGAGGTGGATTTTAAAATCATTGTGTAGTTGTTCGAAGTGGATGGAATCTCTTTTCAAGTCTATAATGATTCCTTCAAAATACTTCTTTTGCTGAGCTTCTTGTTGGGCCTCTTGGTTAAGGTCATCGATTTTAACGGCGATTAAAATTCCGACTACTACTAGAATTATTTCTCCAATTGCATAAAGAAGGTAGGTGCTGAACTTATTTTCATTCATGAGTTTTCGTCTGACTTTACGGAGTAGAAAAAGCATTTTAGTTTTATTCGGTTAGTTCGATCATTCTTTCAATGTGCGATTTTAATTTCAAGCAATCTTCCCCCTCAACAGTAAAAGTGTACATATCAACTTTTTTCCCAATTTTGGATTGTAAGATCCTGTAGTCAATAGCACCATATTCTGGCTTTACATACCGTGGGTTGGGGAAATTTTCTGAAAGCCATTCCATTAGTTTGTATCCATTGGACCAGGCCATGAATTCTTCTTCCTTGTAATCATTGTAGGCGTCATTCCAAGTCACTATCAATTGCCTAAGTTCTTCATCTTGTATTAGGTTAATTTCACCACTATTGATAATGGAATTTATTACTCCATTGGAAGGATCATAGGAAGGATTCAATAGGAAATCTGGGAAAATATTGAATTTGTCTGATTGTAGCTTTGATGCGGATAGTGGAAATATTTTAACTAATTCGAGGCCAGCGTCTACTACCCCTTGAATGGATTTTTGAGACAACTCAAATCTTTCAAGATTCAATTTCATTTCACGGTTAATCTCCGACTTAAGAAAATCCTCTCTTTCACGTTCTTTTCCAGCTTCTATTTGATGATCGATTTGTACTGCAATGAGAATACCAATTACTACAAGAAGTATTTCACCTACAATATTCAGCAGGTAGGCAGTTAAATTATTTTTCTTCATCATGGTACGGCGAACTTTACGAAAGAAGGGCAGCATAATTAAACTAGTTGTATCTCCAACTTGTTAAATCTGCTCCTTGAGGAGCACTTTCCTCGATACGCTTCAAAATTTTGTCTACATACATGGTGTTATATCTGAGTCGAGAAATATGATTTGGATTTTCTTGATCTCCGTTCCAGCAATGTTCAGCTCGATCGCCATAGTCCACTTCACCATTGTAGTAAGGATCTGTAGTGCTTTCAAGAAATTCTTCCATCATATACACTGCATTATTGAGGTAGTAATTATCCATGTCTCCACAGTAAATATTGATTTTACCTTCTAGTTTGGGTCCTAATTGATTCCAATCTCTTTCCAGAATATATCGTAAGTCATAATTCTCCTTCCAGTAGGCAGCTACTTCTTTATTTATTTCGCCTGTTTCCTTATTCCAAATCCTTTGTGGATATCCGTCTTCTCCCTGGGGTGAATATGTAGCTTCCCAAATATCAAATTGTTGCCCAGATCTTGACTTATCGCCAAGCGCTAGCTCTTTGTGATTTGAGTCTTTCATATAAGAATTAACTGCTCCCAGGTAATCTCGGTGAGCAGGGATGGGGACGTTATTTTCTTTATGCTCACTGCTGTAATAGTATGCATTATCATTTTCGTAAAGATTGACCAGACAATACGCGCGAAAATCGATTGGATCTGGGCATGCAGCGAAGCAACCGTTGTATTCTTCCGGATACATAACCTGTACTGCTAACGCTTCCCATCCTCCGGTCGATCCGCCGTAAAGAAATCGTGCCCACCCTTCTCCAATTCCACGGAATTGTTCTTCTATATATGGGATAAGTTCATAAGTAATTGCATCTCCATATGGACCTTGATTTGCTGAATTGACTGCATAAGAGTCGTCATAGTAAGGAGTAGGGTGCTGAATTTCGATGATCAAAAATCTCGGAAAGTCATCACTTATCCACTGAAGGTATTGATTGTATGCTTCCTTTTGTTGGATAATATTATATCCAGACACACCAAACCTCTCAGAATAATCAGGTTCCAGGTCGGGATCAGGTGGTGTTGTTCTGAAACCGCCAAAGTCTGAAGGATAATGGCCATGAAACACCATGAGTGGATATTTCGCTTCGGGATGTTCTTCAAAGCCTTTTGGCAATAAAATATGCGCACCTAAGTACATGTCACGACCCCAAAATTCACTTAAAAGGTCACTCTTTATTTTTATATGTTTGATCCATTCTGTATCCTCAGGTTCTTCTATTGGCGGAATGATTTGGTCCATTATGATTGAAAAATTTGAAGCCTGCCCGTCTTTGATAGTGATCTTTTGTGGGGTGCTATAAATGTTTCCTGGGGATCGATTCCATTGCTGACCTTCTCCGTTATCCATTGGTAACTTAACGGTGTGACCGGTCGATAAATTGAATGTTTCGTAAGTATGTAAAAGCGCCTGAACCCAGTACTCTCCATCTTTAACGTTATCTATATTTTTGATGGGATAGCCGAATTGTTTTGAGTCGAAGCTTATCGATACTCCTGCACTCATCGATTCTACATTCTGACCAAATACTAACTGCGAGTTTGGTCCATCATTTATTTGAAAACGAGGCTCAGAGGAGTTGTCCGTAGCGAGTAGTAATAAGAGCCTTCCGTCTCTTGCTTCATTAGATAATTCGGATGAAATTGAGACATCAAATGAAATTCTTGATGAGGAAGTGGGTTGGCATGCAATAAAAAGCATTGTTGCCAATATTAGTATGTAGGCTTTCATTCATAGGTTGGTTTAGAAGTATAAGATAATGATAAAAACCATTACTTATTTTCTAATAATCCATTCTGACTGAATCAAGCTACTTCTTATCGCCATGAAATTTGAACTTCGAACAAGTCGTCTCCTTTTGCTATAGACTTAGTTGCTCTTACAGAAAGATCTTTACACCCACAGATTTCCAAGGCTTTTTCCATCCATCCGGCAATTCGGTACTCCAGGAATTCATTCTTGGTTGGTAGTTTGGTAAAATGAACTAGCATAGAATGATCCGAGCTGTCTACAACGGAAACCTCCGTAGGATTATAAAATGTGGCTAAAACTCTCGAAGCTCTTTTAATCAAAAAAGTAGGCGTACTGATGACAACAAAGACCTTATAAAGTCCAGAGAGCCCAACTTCGGCACTATATCTTCCAGATTTCCAAGCGCCCTCCTTGGCACTTCCGTAGAACTGAGAACACATAATTTGTGTAGGCTCAAGGATCCCTTCATTTATTGGATACCATTTAGAGCTTGTTGTTCGTTTCATTAGCTCTTGTGATGAATTGGAAAGTTTATTTATCCATTCATCATATCCTTCAGGGTGCATTTCTTTTACATACGCATTGATGTTGCTTACAACAGAACCTCGTACTTCCATCGGTTAGTTTTTGGTGGGTTAGCTAACAAATAAAGTCAAATGATGGCCTGCCTTCCAAGTATCTATCAGATTTTTAGATAAAAATCTTGCGCTTGCCCCCTAATAAAAGCTCTTTTGAATGAATAGATTAGGTCAACTTAGTTTAACCATTAGCAGGATTTTTTTACTTAGCCAAAACATCAATCTAAATACTAAATAGAATCCTGTCAAAATAGATGTGGGCATTAAGATCTGGCTGAAATATAGTTCATCGAACCAAAAGATATTGTCCCATAATGGCCCCGTAATCTTTAGATGAATTGCAAAGGATAAAGCAAAACCTATTGAACTTCCTACAATCTCTCGTAGGTGTAGTCGCTGTAAAACTGTTGAAAAAACATAAGTTAAGGTCATGACGGTAAAGGTCGAAAAGAATGTGAATAGCGTCCATTTTAACGGGTATTCTCGGAATATTTGGTTTTCTCTAGAAATGTGTTCCAAGCAATCGTAAACACCATAGCCTACCATTAGTATCATAAACCAGAAC
The DNA here is from genome assembly GCA_964634415.1 of uncultured Roseivirgaceae bacterium. GTDB lineage: Bacteria > Bacteroidota > Bacteroidia > Cytophagales > Cyclobacteriaceae > Ekhidna. Next base: position 5,042 of record CAZWLS010000035.1, read on the forward strand.
CAATGTGAGTCTTTTTGAAGGAAAGATTTTTTATTACTCATGCAATTAGGATTGAATAAGTAAAAGAATAGTTTCAGGAAGAATGATTTTACTACCCTATGATGTAGTCCTTTATGGCACTAGTAAGTTTTGAGAGGTCTTCAGAGTTTATGATATAGGGAGGCATAATGTAGATAAGGTTTCTAAATGGCCTGATCCAAACGCCATTTTCAACAAAGAATTTTTGAGCTTTAGGTACGTCAATTTGTTCTGTCATTTCGACTACACCAATGGCACCTAGTACCCGTACATCTTTGACACTTAAAGCAATAGCCAAAGGGTTCAGTTCTTTCTTCAATTGATCTTCAATGAGATCTATTCGATCATTCCAATTTGAATTTAGCAGAAGCTCTAAACTCTTATTAGATACAGCGCAGGCAAGCGGATTCGCCATAAAAGTAGGTCCATGCATGAATACTCCAGCCTCACCATTACAGATCGTATCTGAAACTTGTTTGGTACAAAGAGTAGCAGCTAATGTCATGTATCCTCCTGTCAATGCCTTGCCAACACACATTATGTCTGGAGAGATCGATGCGTGCTCGCATGCAAATAGTTTTCCAGTTCTGCCAAAACCGGTAGCTATCTCATCAGCGATGAGTAACATTTCATATTCATTGCATAACTCTCGAACTGCTGATAAGTAACTCGGGGAGTAGAACCACATTCCACCCGCACCTTGAACAATTGGTTCAAGAATAAATGCAGCGCATTTGCCAGAATTGAGACGGAAGAATTGCTCTAGTATTAATAGCTCACTTTTCTCATATGATTCATTAAATGCTTTGTCAGGCCTGTCTACAAAAAAATGTTTAGGTAAGAAGTCGGAGAATAAATGATGCATTCCACCTTCCGGGTCGCATACCGACATTGCTCCAGAGGTATCTCCATGATACCCATTTTTAATGGTCATGAATTTGGTTTTACCACGGTTACCTTTCGCATGTTGATATTGTATAGCCATTTTCATTGCCACCTCGACCGAGACAGATCCACTGTCTGCTAAAAACACCTTTTCAAGACCTTGAGGAGTAATTTCAACTAGTTTTTTACAAAGTTGGATTGCGGGTGGATGAGTTAGGCCCCCAAACATGACATGAGACATGTTTTTTAGCTGATCTGCTGCTGCTACATTGAGCTCAGGAACATTATATCCATGTATTGCCGTCCACCAACTTGACATGCCATCTATTAGCTCTTTGCCATCCTTGAGTTTGATTCGCACACCTTTGGCTGAGACCACTGGATACGTTGGAAGGGGTTGGGTCAGTGAGGTGTATGGATGCCAAATATTATCCCGATCAAATTCAAGAAGGCTGTCGTTAAAGGTTGATTCTTGAGGCATATTTTTGGATGATTTCGTTAGTTATACTTTCTTCTTTAGCAACTTCAAGAAGACACTTTAACCCAGACCTTTTTTGTATAACGTCAAAGCTAGCTGTGTTTTTTTCACCATTAAAAGCAATGCCAACAACAGGAATATTACGACTCTTCAGAAGGTTAAGAGTAAGGAGCGTATGATTGATACTTCCTAAGTAGTAATCCGCAACTAAAACAACGGGGATCTGTAGATTCTGAATAAGATCTATGTTCAAATAATCTTCTCTCAATGGTACCATGAGTCCTCCCGCCAGCTCTATTATTAGTGGCTTGTCGGTAGATGGTATTTGAAGTTTAGACTCTTCAATTGTTATTTGGTCAATCTCGGCTGCAGCATGCGGAGACATGGGTTCAGTTAACCTGTATGCTTCGGGATGAATTCTAGTACCTGGCGCCCATTTTTCTATTTTGTGAGAATCAGTATTACTCAAATCACCTGCTTGCACGGGCTTCCAATATTCCGCATTAAGGGCTTGGCACAGTATTGCAGAGATTACTGTTTTTCCAGTGTCTGTTCCAATCCCTGCGACTATTAATTTTTGATTCATTTGCTCAAAACTTCAAATAGTAAATCTATCTCTTCTTCGGTATTATAGGCGTGCAAACAAAATCTGATACGTTCCGATCCAGTTGCGACACTTGGTGTTCGTATAGGCAATGCATTGATTCCTGTCTCTTTTAGTTGATTTCCAAGCTTTACGACTTCTTCATTTCCGGGAACAAGTAAAGATTGTATTTGTGAATTAGAAGAAAGCCAGTTTTTATTATTTCCCTTTCGTTTGGATATAAAATAGTCGGTAATTGCATTTAAATCAGACCTGTTTGATTCTATATGAGGCAGGTAATTATACATGGCTTCAATAGAAGCAAATGAATGATTACTTGGAGCTGTAGAAAAGATCATCGATCTTGAAAAATTTACCTGATAGGTTTTTAACCACATAGGACCAACTACAGCGGCACCGTGAATTCCAGGTCCTTTTCCATAAGTTAATATTCGAGCAAAAACGTCATTTTGTAGTCCATGTTGTTGAACAAGACCGGCTCCATTTGGTCCAAAAACACCCATTGCATGTGCTTCATCAACTATCAGTAGCGCATTGTATTCTTTACAAACTTCAACGAAGTTATCTAATGGGCAAATATCCCCATCCATTGAGTATATAGACTCGACTATTACAATTTTTTGACCATCATGATTGGACAATTTCTCCTTGAGATCAGTCCAATTATTGTGTTCAAATTTGATTTTCCTGGATTGACCAAGCCTAGCACCATCTATCAAACTTGCGTGTATCAATTCATCAGTAAAGAGGATAGTATCGCGAGTAGCAAGACAAGAGATAAGTCCAAGATTTGCAGCGTACCCGCTATTGTAAATGAGTGCGCTTTCAGCGCCATGAAACTTTGCTACAAGGTTTTCAATTCTTTCAATATATTGAGAATTACCACTAAGTAATCGTGAACCAGTTGAGCCATTTGACAATTGGTTTTGATGATGACATTCATCAACTAGTTTAGATAATTCTGAAGATTTGGCTAGACCTAAGTAATCGTTTGAATAAAAATCAATCCCCTCTGGTGGGAGGGGAAGGGTTCGCAACAAATGTTGCTGTTTTCTTTTTTCGATCGCTTTTTGATAGCTATTCATTCATAGAAATTATGCTTCTACTTCGCTTTCCTTCCTGTCATATTTGAATGCTTCTCGAGGAACTAACCCAAGGAGATCAAACATCTCTTTATCGTTGTTAAAGTCAGGGTTTGGCGTAGTAAGAAGTTTATCCCCGGCAAAAATGGAATTGGCACCGGCCATGAAACAGAGTGCTTGTTCTGTTAAACTCATTCCTTCTCTTCCAGCGGATAATCTAACTACAGATGCAGGCATAACTAATCTTGCGGTTGCAATCATTCTAATGAGTTCATGTGCTGCTACTCTCGGCTGTTCGGCTAGCGGAGTTCCTTCAACAGGTACCAATGCATTAACTGGTACAGATTCTGGATGCACTTCCATGTTAGCTAGGGTAAGCAGCATACCCATCCTATCTTCTGCAGATTCGCCCATCCCAATAATTCCTCCAGAGCAGACGGTGATTTTAGCTTTTCTGACATTATCTATTGTCTTCAATCTATCGTCATATTCACGTGTGCTTATTATGTCTTCATAGTAAGCTTCTGAGGTGTCAATGTTGTGATTGTATGCATAGAGTCCTGCATCCGCCAACTTTTGAGCTTGGTCTTCAGAAACCATTCCCAATGTACAGCACACCTCCATGTCCATGCTATTTACGGTCTTAACCATATCAAGGACTTTGTCGAAATCTTTGTTGTCTCTTACTTCTCTCCAAGCTGCACCTAAGCACATTCTTGAAGCACCGTTTGCTTTGGCAGATTCTGCTTGGGCACGTACCTCATCAACTTCCATCAGTTTGTGCACCTTGATATCCGTATGATAGCGTGCTGCTTGAGGACAATAGGCGCAATCTTCCGGACATCCACCAGTCTTAATAGATATCAGACTGCTTACTTGAACTTCTTTTGGATCGTGAAACTTTCGATGCGTTGTTGCCGCTTCAAATACAAGCTCCATCAAAGGTCTATTATAGATATCTGCTATTTCTTCTAGCGTCCAGTTGTGTCTTACTTCAGTCATATTGAATCATTAGATTTCACATGCAAGTATAGCCCATTCATTTTCTCCTTGGAAGTAATGATTGATTAGAAATACCATATTGGGGTGAGATATTTAGCCATATCAAATACTAAGCAATATGCCTTATTACCATCACGAGATTATTGAAATATAGACTCAACGGTCAAATAAAATGTGAAACCAAATGTCTACCCAGTATTACGTATTAGTCCACTAAGAGTAAACCATACATATAATGCTACCAAAAAATCAATTTTTAAACTTGCATCAAGACGGTATTAGAAAATGTTTACGAATCGGAAAATAGTAATAGTAGTACTTCATGATGTAAATGATGAGGCCTTGCTTGAGACAACACTTTTGATCGATCTCATTCATGGAAGCAATCGAGTGCTAATGAAAAAGATTGGTTCTAATGGTCTTAACCTTACTGATGTGAGCGAGGAATATCTCCTTATTTTTTGGATTTCGGAATTCACGCATGAAGTAGAATTGGTTTTACGTAAAGGAGCTCGGAGTAATCCTTGTATGGTTATTTATGATAGCAATTCTCGACTTAGTGTTAGACAAATTATACAAACCAATATTCGAGGAATATTGAGTTCTAATTCTGTTTCAGAATTACCCAATGCACTCAAGGTGCTGAATAGTAATGGATATTTTATTTGTCAAGAATCACTAAAAAGTATACTTGGTAATATTTCAGGAGCACGTACTAATAAAATACTAAGTAGGCGCGAGCTCGAAGTACTTAACCTCCTATCGCATGGGTTGACATATTTGGAGATTAGTGCCAAGCTTCATATTTCTTACGACACCACGAAAACCCATACTAACAACATTTATAGAAAGCTAGGTGCTAGAAATAAGGCAGAGGCTGTCAACAAAGCTCGAGGTTGGATGATTTTATCTTGAGTCATTTGTATCAACCATTTATTAGTCAATAATAACTAGTTAGAATCCCCTATATATAAATAAATGGAAATAAGTAATTGGAATAGTACTACGTTTTGCGAAAAATATAACTAGGTAAGACTAGTGTAAATAGGTAATTACTGCTATTGACTCTGAGTATAACGGAATTATATATTGCTATAACCTCAGTATAAGATGTAAACTACCTAGGTATTGGGGATGCATAAGAATTAATGTGAGTTGAATTTAATTGAAGGAAAAGTGAACGATTTATATATCATTAGTAAAACAGAGCGATTTAATTTTTTACTTAAAAAACGTCTCTATGATTTTGAGAATTTAGTGAGCTCGGTAATCACATTTACTCAAATGTCGAATCGAGAATCACATATGATTCACGAAAATCCAGGTGCCATTATTATCATAGATGGTATTATAATAAATAACGGTATAAATATAGAAGAAATATTACAACTTGCTCCCAACTATTCCATTGTGGTGGTAAAAAATCTCTATACAAATGATGAAGTTTATCATTTTTTAAAGGCTGGTGTTAAAGGCCTAACCTCTTTGAGTAATTGTTACGCCAACATTGTCAATATCATTACCGGTGCACGAAGAGGTGAAATTTATATGTCAAGTGATGAGGTATCCCATTTGTTCAGACATATAAGTGCAACTCCAGACACTAGTGAATTAACCGATCGCGAGCAGCAGGTACTTCCGTTAATAATGAATGGCCTTACTTACCAGGAAGTTGCATTAGAACTTGATATTTCATACGAAACGATAAAGAGCCATATGAAGAATATTTATAAAAAGCTCAATGTCAAGACTAAGAGTGATTTGCTCAAATATAATTTTCATATTAAGTAAAAAACCCCTGACAGATAGCCAGGGGTCATAGTCAACAAATCAAATCTTATATTGACTTGAATATTAGTTTGTTTCTACTTAACCTTTTCTCCGTTCATTCCTGCCTTTAGCTTGTCTACTGAGGCTGTTAAAAATTCATTGATTATATCTCCAACTTCTTTTTTATAAGTATCCGCATCGCATTTGATTGTATTACTAAGCTGAACGGACACATCTTCTACCGTAAAAAAGCTAGCATATGATGGGACTGATGTAGTTTGTTTTGTCGCTTGAGATTTAAAATCTTGAGATCCAAAAACTTCAGGTATTTGAACAGGTTTTTTGAGTGTCAATTCAATTGCTCTTTCAGGAGTTGCAGCACCTGGAGATTTCATTTTACCTGAAACATAAGTTGCTCGGGCATTTTCTAATCTTAGATTAGCTCCTCCTTTTATTTTAACAGTCCCAAGGGCTGATTTAGGATCTAAGTATATGCTAGGAACATTAATTGCAATATCTATCACTATCATATCTTCCAGTTCCTTAGAAACTTTAGGCAAACCTTTATGATATAGTGCCGAACCTAAGTCCCCATACGACCCTTGAATATTAGTTAAAAGACTTCCCTTCTCTTTTCCTTTTTTAGTTACCTTATTTACGTAGTACGAAAAGTTATCAGGAACTACCATTAGGCTACCTTTTATTTGTTCCTGATTAATTCTTGGTCCATCAAGCTGTTGCATTTCACTAAAAAATTCCAAGTTGGGATAATCTTTGGAATTATAGATTTCGAGCCCCAGCCCTTTGAGATTGTTTATGTAGTTGTTGTAAATAGAATTAGTCAGCGCTTGTAAATCTTCTGAGCTTACTCCTTCAACTCCTACGGCGAGTCTGGCAGTAGCATCGCCTGTGTAAGAGCCGCCACCAAGCTGTCTACCTCCGCGAATTGTCTTTTCTGCCTCAGCAATCATCTGGTAATAGACTTTGAAACTCTTAATGAATACTTTTTTTGGAGCTTTTTTAAAATCTTTGGATTTCATTTGAATAACATTCAAATCTTTTACTGGGATTTCTTGAGCAGTTGATTTGATTGATATAGCAAATACAATAAGTAATGCACTTAGTGCGGTAACACTCTTTTTCATGGTAATATAATTTTGATTCGTGAACAACAAAGCTTGCTATTAGGAGAAGCTTTTGGTATCCCCAATCACTGGCATTTTTATATACCATGAAACCCTGAGAAAATCATATAAGATTATTGGCGTAAGCAAACTTTATCAGTCCCACCAGGTTGTTTGTGCCAGTTTTTCTAAAGATATTTTTACGATGAGTTTCTACCGTTCGCTCACTTATAAACAACTCTTCTGCCATTTGTTTATTGGTAAATTCTTTGGCTATGAGTTTCAAGATTTCTCTTTCTCTATCGGTTAGTAGTCTTTGTTCCTCGACTCCATTGAGTCCCTTCATTAACAAGGAATTAACATCAGAACTGAGGTAAACTTTTCCATTTTTAACGGCACGAACCGCACTTACTAACTCTTCATGAGAATCCTTTTTTAAAATATATCCATCTACACCCTCTTTTAAAATCTCTTTAATGAGATGTGCCTCATCATGCATGCTAAGGACTATTATTTTAAGGTCAGAATATTTCTGTTTAACTCTTCTTATTAAAGTTAGACCATCATCATCAGGAAGATTATAATCTGTAATTAATAGGTCGACATTTTTTTGAGTTAGTTCATCTAGCGTTTCTCTTACTGTCCCTGCAGATCCGACCACTTCGAGATCATCTTCAACAGACAATATTTTAATTAGACCACCTAACAAGATGGCATGATCATCGGTAAGGAATATTTTCATTTTGGCGGACTTCTCTCTTACTATGAAAGATAGCAAATTCATTGGTCTTCGTGTTAACCTTTTAATTGAAGTCCAAAAAAGCCAACTAAATCACAAGATAACTATACCATTTTCACGGTATTTTCACTTGTGTCTTTCACAGAGGTAATTTCAGTTGGGGCATTTATAATCAAGGAAGTACCCTTTATTCCATTTTGTGTTTCTAGCTCTAGTTCTCCCTGAATTAAATTAGAACGGGTATTTAAATTTTTCCATCCATTGCCTTTACCAGAAGTGAGCAAAGATTTATCAAATCCGCTCCCATTGTCTTCAATGAGTAATGTGATTTCATTTGCGTCTTTGGTAATCTGAAGTGTTACCCGATCTGCATCTGAATATTTAAGAATGTTATTGATCCATTCTTGAGAAATTCTATAGAAGGAAATTTCCTGAATCTCTAAAAGACGAGCTTTTAGTCCAAATGTGTTCAATTCAAGATAAACTTTCCCAGCTTGATTGACTCTATCGACAAATTCTGTGAGTGCACTTTCTAAGCCATGTTTGATGAGTGTTTGAGGCATTAGGTCGAAACAAATATTTTTAAGCTCTGTGTACATCTCATCAATCACTTTGGATGAACTTTCAAATACTTCCAGGCGGTCATCTGGCTTAGAACCCTTTTTGAGACTTTTCAAATTCAAATTTAGAATCGAGATCATTTGTCCAAAGCCATCGTGAAGATCTCTGGCATATCTTGAACGCTCCTTTTCTTGTGATGAAATAGCAGCATTGATTTCAGCTTCGCGTCTTTGAATTTCTGCTGCTTGTAGCTTTAGTAGTTGCTCTTTTTTGAGTTTACTTTTTTGAATTTTGGCCACCCAAATGATAAGTAAGATTAGCCCTATGGATGTTAAAAGTAGGATTTGATTTCTTTGAATTTCGGCTTCTTGCTCAGCTATTTCAGCGTTCTGAATGACTATTTGCTGCTCTTTTTTCTCCGTTTCATATTTGGTTTCAAGTTCTGAGATAACTCTTGATCTTTCTAGATTGAACAGACTGTCTTCAAGGTTTTCAGCATCAATTTTAAGAAGCAGCGAACGTTTATAATCTCCAATCTCTGCGTAAAGTGAAGACAGTGAATCCAAGGTTATTCTAACCAAATCCGGGTAACCAAATGTCTTACTTTCCTTTATTGATTTCCTATAGAATTGAATGGCCTGATCAAAAGATTTATTTTGGAAGTGAAAGTCTGCGATGTTTTTATAATTTTCTAATACGCCTTGCTTATCATCAATAGCTAACCGAATTTGTGTTGATTGGTTGAAGTATTCTAAGGCTTGATCAAGATTACCTTTCCTTCTTTCCATATCTGCAAGATTTAGGAATGTGTACCCAAGCCCTACACTATCATTTTGTTGAATTCTTATGGAATGGCACTTAGTGTACAGCAGATCAGATTTTTCATATTCTTTTCTTGTCCAATAGAAAGTTGCTTGCATGCCGTAGCTAGTCCCTAGTGTTCGTAAATCACCTGCTTCTGATGCAAGTTTTTCTGCTTGTTTCCAAAATTCAATCGCTCGATCAAAATCTTCCTGTTGCTTGTAATAATTAGCCATTTCGTTACTTAATTGGGCTAGACCACTTTTATCATTTAGCGAGTCATACAGGTCGTAAGACCTGAGATAGGCTTTTATGGCTTGCTCATAATCTCCAGTGAGATATAATATGATCCCTCTGTTTTTTTGCGCAAGAGCTTCTTTTGCCGGAAGTTTTAACCTATAGCTTAGCTCAACTACATTTTTCGTGAGCTTAAGAGAGTTCGAAAAATTGGCACTGTAAATCGAATAGAAGTTGCTATTGACGTATTCAATTTGTTCCTCTTCGGACATACTTGAAATAGCAAGCGAAGTATCCTCTGGCGTATACTGGGAATAGGTTGAAGTAACTAATACACCAACGAGCTTAAACAGTAGATATAATCGTGATAGCATAAAGTAAGCTTCAATACCAGGGCATTTGAATTATCATAAAATATAGAAGTGCTAAGCTACTGATACAATTGGGTTATCTTTTTTCATGGCTATAGATACAGGAGCATTAACAATCAATACATTGCCTTTTACATCTTTTAAAGTCTCAAGTTCAAGTACTCCCTGGATTAAATTTGAGCGTGTATTTAAATTTTTCCATCCGTTACCTTTTCCAGAAGTGAGTAAAGATTTATCAAACCCACTCCCATTGTCTTCAATAAGCAAAGTGATTTCATCAGTATCTTTTGTGATTTGAAGAGTCACTTTCTGAGCATCGGAATATTTTAAAATATTATTGATCCATTCTTGTGAAATCCGATAGAGTGATATTTCCTGAACTTCCATCAGTCGTTCCTCTAAACCAAATGTGTTTAGTTCGACAGTGATTTTTCCAGTTTGATTTATTCGATCTACAAATTCCATTAAGGCACTTTCTAAACCATTCTTGATAAGCGTTTGTGGCATTAAGTCGAAACAAATGTTTTTAAGCTCGTCATACATGTCATCAATCACTTTTGAAGAAGCATTAAAAACTTCCTGCCTTTCATTTGGCTTGGCTCCCTCGTTTAAATTCTTGAGATTCATATTTAAGATGGAAATCATTTGTCCAAAGCCATCATGAAGATCTCTCGCATATCTGGCTCTTTCCTTTTCTTGAGAGGAAATAGTTGCATTAATTTCTGCTTCCCGGGCAAGAAGTTTAGCTTCCTGAAGTTTGAGCTGTTGTTTCTTTCTAAGTCTACTTCTTTGTAGTCCTGCAATAGCAACTATGAAAATGATCGCCAGAATTGATGCCGCTAAAAGAACTCTATTTCTTTCCAGCTCAGCACTTTGTTCAGCTAACTGCGCGTCTTGTAGCTCTATTTGCTGCTCTTTTTTTTCAGTTTCATATTTAGTTTCCAATTCTGAGACTGCTCGATCTTTACTTTCATTAAATACGCTATCCTTCCATGAGATTTGATTCCTTGCGAACAGTAACGCGTTTTTATAATCTCCTTTCATCTCATAGTTCTCCGAAAGATGCAGGTAAGATTGTAATGTCAATTGATCAGAACCAATATCTCTGCTTATGTTTAGTGCTTTATTTAGGTAATCTTCTGCAGCTGAATAATTCTTCCTCATTTGCTCAATACCGGATAGTGTTATCAAGCTGGTGATCATACCTTCTTTATTGTTTTGATCGACACGGACATTATAGGCTTGCTTAGAATAGGAGAGTGCTTTATCTAAGTCACCGCTTACTTGGAAAAGGCCCGATAAATTGTTGAGTGCTATTGTCCAGTCTCTAATTTCTTCTAGAGATTTACTCAGTTCTCTTGTTTTATCGTAGTATTTGAATGCGCTGTCATAATCTTTCTTGTAGTGCTGATAGATGGCGCCGAGATTGTTGTACCCCTTTAATAAAACGGCATAAGTGCCATTGCTTCTTTCTTGTACATCAATAGATTTTGTGATGTATTCCAGGCATTTATCGACATTCCCAGCATAAAAATGAATGACTCCAATATTATTGTAAGCTTCAGCAATACCTGTTGAATCTGTTAATTTGATCTCATAGTCTAATGCTTTCTGATAGAAATCTAATGCACTGTCATAATGTGTATTGTTCATATGAATAATACCCACATTGTTGTAGTAAGTGGACCAAGCTTTATAATCTTCTAGAACTTCTGCTATTGGTATTAACTTATCATATTCCATTCGTGCGGAATCAAATGCAGCAGTCCGTTGGTAGTAGTTGCCTATTAAGTTAATAGCTTCAAATTGAAGTTTTGGGAAATTGGAGATCTCTTCAATTTCGAGTGATTTGCTCACATAATAGCGGCAGGAGTCTAAATCCGTTTTTATATATTCTTTAGCGAGTTGATTGAGTATAGCAATGTTGGCTGAATCAGAATCTGCAGCATCTAGTTCTAATAAAAGGCTATCGATTGTTTGACCATAGGAAAATGTAGCAGACAAAACGAGCAGGTAGCATGCCGAAAGTAATCTCATGATAGTAGTGGTAGGTTACCCTAAAAATATAAAAGCGGATGATTATTATCATCCGCTTTTAAGTATGTCTCGACTGTCGGTCTTGATTCTTCGATAATTACTCTTTTTTCTTCGCTCTTTTAGATCTTACAGGTGGTGCGGGCTCAGATTTTAATTCAATAGACTCTGTTTTAAGCTTTTCCAATGCGATTTCAATTGCTTTATCGAGTTGAGGATCTTTTCCTTGAAGGACTAATTTTGGTTCCTGAATCACTTCTATGTCTGGAGCCACTCCTTCACCCTCAACTGCCCATTCACCGTTTACATCAAAAAATCCACCACGAGGTGCCACCATTCTTCCTCCATCAATGAATAATGGCGTATCCCATGTGCCAACAAGTCCGCCCCACGTTCTCGTACCAACTAAAGTTCCAATATCCATAGCACGGAACAAGTATGGGAGCAAATCACCGCCCGATCCTGCACGCTCATTGATGATCATCACTTTAGGACCCCATACTGCCGCCATCGGAGTTGTCCATGGTTTGTGATCACCAACCTTACTATTGAAGTAACCATATAGCTTTCGATTCATTACATCTGCCATATAATCAGCCGCAGATCCGCCACCGTTATTTCGTTCGTCTACTATCATTCCTTGCTTGTCCTGTTGTGCAAAGTAGTAGCGATTAAAGGATGTATAGCCCCCGCCTCCGGTATTAGGCACATACGTATATCCAATTTTACCATCAGTTTTTTCACTTACATATCTGCGGTTGTCCTCTATCCAAGCACGCGATCTTAAAGCATATTCATTGCCAATTGGCTTTACATAAAATGTTTTTGCATCACCAATTTTTGTTGTTTTACCCACTTTAATCCTTACAGTGGTACCTGATGTTTGTTCAAAATAACTGTAGAGATTTTGATTGGCATCTACAGCTTTTCCATTTACCTCCAACAAATAATCACCTTCATTTACATCTATTCCAGGGACCGAAAGAGGGGCGCTTAAATCTGGATTCCAATTCTCGCCAGTAAATATTTTTTTGAATTGATACTTACCATTCTTAATCCCATAATCAGCACCCAGTAATCCTACAGGCACACGATCTACATCTGGATAATCTCCTCCCCGAGTGTACGAATGACCAACTGCAATTTCTCCACCCAGAATATCAATGATGTAATTCATGTCTTCTCTATGCTTTACATGTCCAACCCATGGTTTGTACCAATCATAAATATCGTTCCAAGGCGCACCATGCTGATTGTTTACATACAGAAAGTCCCTTTGATATCTCCATGCTTCTCTATAAATCTGCATCCATTCGGCTTGCGGATCAACTTGCATTTTTATATCGATACTTAGCCTTCCATCAGAAGATTTTTGACTCTTCCCTGAAGTAGGGACTATGCCCCAGTTTCCTCCAACTCTGTAGAGTAGTTGTTTTCTGTCATGTGACACGTTGGCAAACCGAACACCAGAAATAAATTCAGTTGATTCTCTTGCCCCAAGATCAAACTTATGCATTGTTATCCCTGGCTTATTGGGAATATTTTCCATAAAGAATACCGTGTTTTCTGGTCCAGCGACTAAGCCAACATAATTTCTGTTTGGCACATCTAATGCTACAATCCTGTTTATTACTCCCTCATCAATAGCGACTGAAACTTCTTCATCATTGGCTTCTTTACCTTCTTCGTTCTTAGACTCTTCATCGCTTTGAGGCAACAGCGGAGAGGGATCTGAATCTGAGAGAATGGCCATGTAAAGGCCCCTTGTGACGGGTATGTTATATGAGCTCATATCTAACCAACCAGTATTCAATCCCCAGTTGGTACTAGCGAGAAAATAGAGGTACTTGCCACTTGCATCCCATACAGGCTCTAGCGCATCGGCCATGTGATCGGAAATGTTTTTTATTTCCTTCGTTTCAATATTGTATGCCTTAACGACTTTGAACTGCGCGTCTGTCAGCTTTACATAAGCTATCCATTTACTATCTGGAGACCAAACTGGGTTCATCGATCTATTTGGATGAGCGTATCTTTCTGTATCTGCTTTTGCAGCCTTTCCAGATTCTAAGTTTAATACCCAAATGTTAAAATCAGTATCCGTGTAACTTATGTGCTTTCCATCTGGTGACCAAGTAGGTCTGAAGTAAAAAGTGGGGTTTGGTAGCGGATACGTCTTTTTGATTTTTGATCCGAATTGATCGCTTATTACAAGCTGGTATTCACCACTTCTATCTGTAAACCAAGCTATTTCTTCACCATCGGGTGACCATACTGGTGATCTATCGGCATAGGGTGAGTTAGAAATATTTCTCCATGTTCCGTTTTCCTTAGGCACAGTAAAGATCTCACCTCTATATTCAAACAATGCCCTCTTGCCAGTAGGGGAAAGTGAGGCATTTTGAAGTCTGCTCCCTGAGACATTTTCCCATCT
>CAZWLS010000036.1:0-7906 GCA_964634415.1 uncultured Roseivirgaceae bacterium
ATATTCTTCTAATTCGGTCTTCTCTACTTTCTTTCTCCATACTTTGCCTTTGATATCATCCAAGGCATTAGTAGGACTCCCTTGATAAAGCACGGTGCCTTGATTGATGATGGCCATATTGGTACAAAGCTCTTTTACATCATCTACTATGTGAGTACTCAGAATTACAACTGTGTTTTCACCTAATTCACTTAGTAGATTTAAGAATCTATTTCGTTCTGCTGGGTCAAGTCCTGCTGTAGGTTCATCAACGATAATAAGCTTAGGGTTTGAAAGCAATGCTTGCGCAATACCGAAACGTTGTTTCATTCCGCCTGAGTAGCCACCTAGGTTCTTTTTTCTTGCTTGCCAAAGGTTGGTTTTATGGAGTAATGATTCCACCAGTTCTTTGCGCTCTTTGGTGTTAGCTACACCTTTTAATACTGCTAAGTGATCCAAAAGTACCTCTGCATTTATTTTCGGATAAACGCCAAATTCCTGAGGTAGGTAGCCTAAAATCTTTCTGACTTCATCTTTTTCTCGGAGTACATCTAAGTCACCAAGTGAGATGCTTCCTGTATCGGGCTCTTGAAGTGTAGCGATTGTTCTCATCAAGCTTGATTTTCCCGCACCATTAGGTCCCAATAGACCGAACATGCCGGTTGGGATGTCTAGAGAGACATCATTTAGGGCGCGGACGCCATTTGAGTAAGTTTTCGAAAGGTTTTTAATAAGTAGATTCATAGGATAGAGTTTTTATTCCGATAATAGGATGCACAAAGCACACCTTAAGTATCAATTTATTTTATCAAATTGATAATTGGAGCATTTATATGATAAGTGGACAGAAAGGACGGGGCAATAGCTTACGGTTTCATCATGAATGAGAAATCACTAAGCATCAAGTATTTAGAACAACTACTTTATAAGTTTCGATAAAACAAACTCCATTTCTAGGTCTTTTTCATCAACTAAATCGTCAAATTGGTATTCGATTATGTGGTCTGGAATAAGCCCTCGATCGTTGGTAGTTTGCTTTTCAGATTTAGGAAAAATTGAAAGATACCTGGGGATTCCTATGCTCACATCAGAATGTAAGACATCTACGTACTGTTTAGATCCTGCTGAAAAACCTTCGTATCTCGTAGCTGTTTCTTGACCTACGAAAATTGCGTTGGCATACTCTTTTAAGAATCGCGCCAATGAACCGGCAGAAGAATAGGTTCCAGCATTAACAATGCCTATAACCTGGCCTTGAAAGCTGATTTTATTCTTTTTTGGAATCTTGAAGGTTTTCTCTTTGCCATGCCATGATAGGCTCTTTCTCAAGTAAGGATGACCATTGTCAGTTTTAAGGATATAGGGTACGATATCGTTTGAGAACTCTTTTTTTCCACCATTATTATTTCGTAAATCGATGATGAGTGTTGATACACCAGAACTTTGAATTTTCTCAAATATTTCCTGATAGAATTTGGTAGACTTTATCTCATATTTTTCAAGTTTTTGACGATTGAAGGTCTTAAGTTTTAATAATGCATAATTGTCTTTTATATCAAATTCATAAACATCGCTGATACTTTCTTTAGACTGATCTGTTGATTGCTTAGAAGCTTGCTTTTCGTAGTTAGATAGGATTTCACTTCTTTTTAGCGCACTAATCGTCACTGTTTTGTTCTCACCAGAATCAATACTTTGATAAGTGATTTCAAAACTTCTTGGCGTGTCAATATATAGGTAATACATCCAATTTAGTCCAGCGCTAATGGAGCGATGCGCATATCCCTCGATGTTGCCGTCAGAATGAATATATCGCATTAATTGATCAAGAATCTCTTGAGATGATTGCCCATTAATCGCTATAATCCTGTCTCCCTTAGAAAGTAGATTTTCATTCGAATAATCATTCCATATGTAGATACTATTATTTAATACTTCAACGGTTAAGGGGAGGTAATTGTAGGTTTCACCAACAAACCCCTTGTGAGGTGTATCCTTCCAATTACCAATAGCAAAATGGCCTTCATTGCTAGCGGTACATAATTCTGAAACCAGTTGAAAATGCTCAATAGGTGAGAAGGAATCCTTGTTCAAACTAGCAAGTATCTCATCGTAACGAGCATCAAAATTTGGATTGTATATATCAAGTCCCGGGTTGTAAGTTCTTATGTCCTTTCTCAAAGCTTCAAGACTTTCAATCACTTGATCTTTTGTTACTTCTTGGCATAATGATGTAAAGAAAAGGAATTGGAGTGCAACTAAAGAAAGGGCTCTCATGATGTCGTTGTTAGGTTTCATACTTTAGTTAAAGACTTGATTCTTAAGTTAAGGATGCATGCATCTAATTTTTCTTTAAAATATATAGTCTTATATCATCATCGCTGTCTTGGATGCGAACATATCCAGCGTGCTTAAATCCGAGCTTCTCAAGTACTTTGTAAGATCCAACGTTATCATCGTTAGTGATAGCGCTAACATATTCTACGTGGTACTTGCTAAATGCCAAATCAACCATAGCCTTAGCTCCTTCCGTTGCATAACCATATCCTTCATATTCTGAAAGCAAAGCGTAACCAATATCTAATCCCTCTACACCTTCTCGATTGTGCAGGCTACACGTGCCAATAAGATCACCTGTATCCTTATGTACCATCACATGATTGACAAAGCCTTTTGTAGATAGATCTGGATCCATACGCTCTTGCATATATGTGATAGCGTCTTCAGTAGTATAGACCTTTCTGTCTCCAATCATTTGATGCCACTTTTTAGTATTCATCAACTGGCATAGAAATTCCGCGTCATCGATGGTTATAAGTCTGAGATATAGGCGTTCGGTTTCCATTAATTGATTATTCCCAAATATGTGGATAGACTGTCAGAGTCGAAATGACTCTTTTTAAAAGGGTGAGCCTCTGTGTTGAATATGTAGTCATTAAAATTGAATACCTCTTGATCAACAGCAGCCAAATAAAAGTACTTAAGTGTCTCCGCGTAAAAGTATGTGGCTAAGTAATTCTTCGCCTCTTTAGTCCTAACATCCTCAACAGCATTGAATGCTGTTTCATTCCTACAACACTCATTCATGTCTTGCCAATACTTTCTGATCATAGCTGTATACTTTTCATCACCAGTGATCTGCTGTAAGTAATATGCCGATTCTACAATCTCCGGGTTTAACTCAGAATTCGCATACTCTATGCTATCATCGGCATACAAGTAGCGTGTCGGAAGTAGTCCATACTTATTCCATAGCCAGTCCCATGTAGCCATATTTCTCTCTGCATTTTCAAGATCACCATGCAATGCTTGTACTGCTGGGAAGAATGCGTCGTACAAAGACATCGATTGTTTTACTTTTTCTCCAGTATGCATGTCTACACAAGCATAAAATAGCTTCCCTTTATATTCATCTGTGTAGTATTCATTGATCTTAGCTAAGCTGAATTTCCACATCGCAAGAATCTCCGGGTCTGGAAATAAAACCGAACTCTTAAACATATATTCATAATAAGAGTCCACACCAGCTTGTAAGTATGACCAGTTGTTGGTCCATTCACCAGTTTCAACGTTGATATAATCCCCAGGTAGGCCAATAGCTGATTTACGATCGAATACGGCTTTACTTGCTTTTTTTGCTGCTTGATAATATTTGGGATCCTTGGCATAATAGCTCAATACACCAAACTCAACCAAATACGTAGCAGCTTGTGCGGTATTCACTACATTCCCTTTTCCTTCTCCTTTATTTCCGGCAGTAGCACCTGTTTGTAGGTTGACGGAATGATATGGAATCCCTGTAGGTGAATCAAAAGCGGGTAGCATTCGATCACCAAAGTCAATGGCTTTTGCTAGAACCTCCGGATTTTTTGAGAAATCATAAATCGCTAATAAGCCTCCCAAAATTCGAATGTTGACTTCAAAAATTTGGACATATACATCTTTATCCCAGTCAAAAGACAACGCGTATGCTTCAACTTCAGCAGCGTAATCGTCGAGACCCATCACAGCCAATGTACTGTAAGCGTCAAAAGGGGAGATGCCTAAAGACTCTTCATACCAGTTGAATCCAGTTTTAGATAGTGGAAGAAGAACGTCATCACCCCAAGCATACGTTTTGTATGCTTCCCAGGAACGTATCATTTCAGCTTTCACAGCTTCGTCCGAGTACGTTATATCGGTTGATTTTGTGGCTTCATCACCTCCTGAAGATTTGCAGCTAATGAATAGACCAATTATAACTACTGCGAAATAAGTACTTAGTCTCATCAATAATTTAAGTCAATTTCAAACACTAATCTTCTAAAATGACGGCTGGCAAATCGAGGGCTCTATACATTTCATTAAATGCTTTTAGCTCAGCATCAATTAATTGAGCCTTTCGCTCTGCATAGGTTTGCCACTCTTTTCTAAGATCTTCGAATCGTTCTTTTGCTCCACCAGTCACACGTGGATCTGCCACATCGATGAAACTTTTCAAGCTCATCATCTGCGTATTTAGTTTGTTTTCAAAGTTGATTACATCCTGAAAGGTCTTTTGCTTAGGTTGAATCAATTCGTTTTCCCATTTTTCAATCTTGCCTACCAATGCTTTAGCAGTGTCCAGAAGGTCCTTAGCTTCCTCATTTCCTTTTAAGAGCTTTTGATACCCTTTTAATTGTGATTTAGCCGAGCGCATGGTATTTACACTTTCATGCATTTCTTGAATCATTGATTCAATATCCATCATCATTTTTTGTTGCTCATTCCACTCGCTATCTGAATATTCTTGACCTGGTACCTCCAATACATTGACGGAGATGCTTAATGTATCGTCTTCCAAAGGAATTTGAATCGTATAGGTTCCGGGACCAACTGTTGAGCCTCTATAGTCACCAAATGCGAAGACGCCGTTAACCGCTGGCAGTGTTTCTCTTTTAAAGTCCCAGGTAAATCGATTGATTCCTTTTTTAACCGGAAGAATGGAAGGTGTAGGAGGTCCCCCTTGCCATGTCTTGAAGTTCTCATCTTTCTTACTTGAAAAAGTTCTGATAACTTCTTCTCCTGCTAAAATTTCAACTTTAAACTCAATGCTATCTGGGAGCTCATCTGAAAGGAAATAGTCAAAGGTTACGCCAGTCTGAGGATTTCTTCCGGCATCTAAAGGAGCACTTCCTCCCAATATTCTGTAGTGATTTTCTTTTGAATAAAGACCACCATAGATTTTACCTTGACCTGCGGTTTGTTGGATGGCGCTAAGGTCATCCAAAATCCAGAAAGACCTACCTGCTGTCGCAGCAACAAGATCATTTTGGCGGATAGTTAAATCATTAATTGGAACGAGGGGTAGGTTCAGCTGGAATTTTCTCCAGCTCTCACCGTCATTATCTGAAAGGTATAAACCGGTCTCTGTTCCTGCATATAAAAGTCCTCGCACCTTAGGGTCTTCTCTAACTACTCGAACAAATCCATTTGGATCATCAAATCCATTCGTGATTTTCGTCCAACTGACACCATAATCATTGGTCTTATAAACGAGAGGAGTCAAATCATTGAATTTGTATCTCATCACTGCTATGTATGCTGAAGCTGGATCATGGGGAGAAACTTCTATGGAATTGATAATGCCTTCTTGGAGGCCTTTAGGAGTAACATTGGTCCAATTCTTACCATCATCTTTGGTGATATGAACCAAGCCATCGTCAGACCCTGCCCACAACACACCTCTTTCATGCGGTGATTCAACCAAATACATAAGTGTATTGTAGTTTTCTCCACCTGCAGCCTCATTGGTATATGGCCCACCTCCAGGACCTTGTTGGGTGGTGTCGTTTCTTGTTAAGTCTGGAGATATAGTTGACCAATTTTGTCCTCCATCGGTGGTTTTGAAAACCATGTTCCCTGCATGGTAAATGGTGTTGGGGTCAAATGAAGAGGCAATTATTGGAGCATTCCAGTTGAAGCGGTGTTTGAAGTCTTTAGGAATACCACTCAAGCGCTGCTCAGGATACTGCATGATCTGCTTTCCTTCGTTACTCTCTTTTACCCAACGTTCGATGATGCCTTGATAGCAACCACCATATATGACCTCCGGATTTTCTGGATCGAATGCCAGATAGGCACTTTCACAACCAGCAACTGAATACCAGTCTTTCCAACCTATACCAAATCCATTTGTCCTGCTTGGTACTGCAATTGCAGAATTGTCCTGCTGTCCACCGTAAACATTGTATGGCACTTGGTTATCAGTGATCACCCGATAGAATTGTGCAGTAGCTTGATTTTGTTGTGTAGACCATGATTTACCACCATTTAATGAAACATTTCCTCCACCATCATTGGAGTTGATCATCAACTGATTATTGGTCGGATTGATCCATAAATGATGGTTATCGCCATGTGGTGTTGGCATATTTTGAAATGACCTACCTCCATCGATGGACTTCATTGCAGGAGCATTGAGCACATATACCTTGTTTTCATCCTGAGGATCAGCAAAAACTTCCATGTAATACCAAGACCGTGTAACAAGCACACGTTGACTATTGACCTGACTCCATTTTTTACCTGCATCATCCGAACGATAAAGTCCTGATTTGGATCCTTCAGATTCTATAATCGCAAAAACTCGGTTTGAATTGGCTCTAGAAACTGAGATTCCAGCTTTACCTAACTCTTCAGGAAGACCTTCTTCCATCTTTTCCCAGCTTTCGCCACTGTCTACAGATTTATAGAGTCCTGAATTGGGGCCTCCGGATGAAACCGTCCATGGATAGCGCTGATGTTGCCACATTGCAGCATAAAGGATCCGAGGGTTATTCATATCCATAGAAAGGGAAGAAGCTCCTGTGTTATTTGCTACAAATAGTACTTTGCTCCAAGTATTCCCACCGTCGGAAGATTTATAAATACCTTTTTCAGCAGTAGGTCCGAACAGCGCACCTTGGACTGCTACATAAACGATATCTGGATTTGTAGGATGAATCACTACATCTGATATATGCATGGATTTGTCAAGGCCTATGTGCTTCCAAGTCTTTCCTGCATCGGTGCTTTTGTATACACCATCTCCATTTGATGTCATGACTCCTCGAACAGCATGTTCTCCCATCCCTACATAAATCACATTTGGATCCGATTCCGAAACAGCGATGGCACCAACTGTGCCAGTTTTAAGCTGACCATCTGAAATATTTTTCCAGGTGATGCCAGCATCATCAGTTTTCCAAATTCCACCTCCTGTTGTACCCATGTAATAGGTCATAGGATCAGATACTACTCCAGAAGAAGCTACGCTGCGACCACCTCTGGTAGGGCCTATGTTTCGCCACTTCATTCCCTCATAAAGTGAAGCATCCAATCCTGAAGGCTCAGCTTTCTTTTTCTTCTTCTGCGCATCGACAGCTATACATGCACAGCAGGCAATTAAAATGAATAGTATTTTTTTCATGGTATTTAGGTTAGGTAGTTTATTGATTTAGAAGGTAATAAAAATGAGAGACATGCTCTTCTTCAGTAGGTTGAGTTTTACGATAAAAATCAAGTGCATAATCATCGGTTTTATCTGCTTGTACAAAGACTTCTTCATAGCCTTTTCCCATACAGTACGAGTTAAATGATGCCATCAATTTTTTTCCAATTCCTCTTCTTTGATAAGATGTGTCGACTGCTAAATCATAGATATAAGCGAGCGGTTTTACGGAATAATATTGCATCAAAGTATAGGCGGTAAGACCTCCAATTACAGATTCTCCATCTTTCGCACAGAATACCATAAAATCATCTTTGGAAAGAAGATTGCTGAGATGCGATGATGATGGTATTTTAAAATTTTCCATTTCAAAAACATCTGCAAAAAGTTGGATGACCTTCACGAAAAGTTGAAGGTCATCCTTGTTTAGTTGATTGATTTCAATATATTGTCACGCGATCCTAAAAACATAGTTGC
>CAZWLS010000036.1:7916-19131 GCA_964634415.1 uncultured Roseivirgaceae bacterium
TGATTGATTTCAATATTCGCGTTAGAAACGCTCATTTTAGAAACCAGGTAGAATCATGGCAGCATTTTGCATCATACGGGATGGGCCGAGCCAAAACATACGGTATTGTGTGTTGTCTATTAAATACACGATTTTACCTTGCCCCAAAGGTGCCACTCCTGCAAAAGCCTGGCCGGCTATATGATTCAAGTTTTCATTTGAAGCATACCCGGCGACAAGTAGTTTTGAAGGATCTTTTTCGTAGTATCCAACTGTTTGAAATTTATCAGAAGGCTTCAAGACATTATTGCCAAACCTCAATGAGTAAAGTTTTGATTTGAGACCAAAAGCTAACGGGTTAGTTGTATCAATTATCGAATTCATTGCAGAACCAGGCACTCTACGTTTACCAAAGTAATCTTCACGGTCTGCATATTTTAAGTAGTTCCTCTGATCGCTGCTATCCTTTGGTGATTGCTTCATCTCTACTTCTAAGATTTTCGAATTTTCCTTCGTAAAGAATGGAGCAGCACTTTCAGTGGCAATTATAGTACCTCCATTTTGTACCCAGTCTTTAAGTTGCTTTTGCTGATCTTCTCCGAAAAGTGCCTTCAAAGTACTGCCACCACCTGGTAGAATAAGTACATCTAAATCTTTTAAATCTGCACCTCCAAATCTAAATCCCTGCTTAGGGAGGCTTGTTTGTTCTAGTGCCGTAGTTCTAATGCGTTCGATAGGCAATTCTGTAATCCAATCGAAGAGAAAATAGATTTGCCCACTGGTATAGGAGCTAAAAGGAGGGTCGACCATTATAGCTATTCTAGGCTGCTTTACTGGACGATTTCCTGAATTTGCTAAATCTTGTCCGGTTTGCATTCTTCCAGAATTAAAGCCAACTATTTTCACACCTGCTTCTTTAGCTATCATCTCAATGTCTGAATCGATGACTGCTGCCTTTTCTCTATTCCTACCTTTCAATATTATTAGCGAACCTGATGAGAAACTCATGGTTCCATCACTGAATGGTTCTTCAGCAGACCGTACATTGTATTTCTTAGCCCAAAGTTTAGCAAGGGCTTTAGGTGCATCTCGTTGAGACCAATCAATTACGTATGCGTATCCTGCACCACTATTTACTACTTCACCCTTGGAAACAAGCAGGTCTTCGACTTCAGTCATATTCGCAGAGTATGATCCAGATGTAGACCATGCTTCCAGGTTGTAAGCTATTGGTGCAGACCATGTTGCCATATCGTACATTACGGAGTCTTCGATAGCCATATTTCGCTCCATAATGCTATTGATAAAGAGTGCACGAGGTTGGTCGGTAGGTACTATATATGTGCCTTTTGGTAACGTTTTCTTAGTTGTCTTACCAGTTCTATAGTCTTTAGCACTGCCTACTTGAAAGTTATTATCCGCTTGATATACCTTAACTCCATTTCTTTTAAGGACATTCACCACTTCAGATGAATACATCTCATTAGAAAAGAAGTATGCCTTCGTACTTGTCTTACTATTCGAAGGTTTCCAGGCATCATAGCTGTATTGAAGAAGCTCTTTGCGATTGTTTGCTGATGCTTTTATTGTTGCTATTGAAGTAGTATAATGGTCGAATATACGTTGGCGTAGAGTCAAATGATATCCGTCGTTTGTTTCTACTATGCGGCCACCGGCAGAATGCCCTCCTTGTTCGGTTAGCATCCCTATCGCGCCCATTACGCTTGGCCAACTAGAGCCATAGCCAGGATAGAAGAAGTCGAAGGCGTCTCTTGTAAAGTAGTTTATTTGATGCTTGTCAAATTGTGCAACGTTAGCATCGCCAAATACTTTAGACCAAGATTCGTAAGAGTCCGGGAGAAGCTTGTTTCTTGGAGTTGTCCCAGGCATCGTAAAGTAGTTAGAATTGTAGCCTTGCTCGTGGTAATCTACATGAACTTGAGGCATCCACTTTTGATATTCGCCTGTATGACCTCTTGATTCAGGGTGTACTCCCCAAATCCAATCTCTGTTAAGGTCAAACCAATAATGATTGGTTCTTCCTCCTGGCCAACTTTCAAAGTGTTCCAAGTCTTTTGGCTCTACTCCAGGACGCTTGATTCGTTTCATCGACTTGTACCAATATACATACCGATCTCTTCCATCCGGATTAATGCATATGTACATGATGATCACAGAATTTTTCAATACATCCATAGTTTCGCTATCTGTGGCGGCTGCCATACGATAAGCAACTTGCATTGCAGCTTCTGTTGAGGAGGCTTCATTTCCGTGAATGTTGTATGAAAATGATGTGAAAACAGGTTGATCGTCAAGAATGGATTGTGCTTCTGAAGAGGAAGCGTTCAGGAGCTTGAGATGAGTCTCTTGAATTTGATCTATGTTCTGGATGTTCTCTTCAGAGGAAATAACCAGATTTATGAGCGGGCGATCTTCGTAGGTCTTCCCGTACTCATTATAAATCACTCTTGAGGATTCATTTGAGAGTTGCTTAAAGTAAGAAACTACGTGAGCATATCCGGTAAAATTTTGCCCTAGTTCATATCCCAAAAAATCTTTCGGAGAGGTAATCGAGTTATTCATAGGTAGGTTTGATTCTAAATCAAACCTTTGTGCATCTACAACTTGAGGTTGGCCCCAAGCCATTGCGGTTATACCTAAACAAAGGCATAAGGTGAGGATTCTTTTCATAATACTTAGGTTTAGAAGAACCTGAATTTACGAACCCTCCTTGACATCTGTCAGAGGTTTGTCGGCTAGATGCATTAAAATATGATAGACGGTTACCTCGACGACAACTAACTATTCATTTCTAATCACTTCTGTTGGGTTAAGTCGAACCACTTTTAATGACTGAATAGTAACCAGTAAAAGGATGACTAGTGCAGTAATTATCAAATTGATTGGGAAAATTTGATATGGAATATTAATGCGATACGCAAAACCAGATAGCCAAGAATCCATGATCCAAAAACCTAACGGCCAAGATATCAAGTTTGCAATTACTGCAATCCATATAAACTCCCTGGATAGTGTTTGAATGATCTGTGAACCAGAGGCTCCAAATATTTTACGAAGACCTATTTCTCTGTATCTCTTAATCGTATTGAAAGTAGATAGCCCCAGTATTCCAATTGTAGCTATAATAACTGCTATGAACATTGCAAATATGGATAGGCTGCTAATGACCTTTTCCTGTTCATAAAGTCTTGCATATTCTTCATCCAATATTTTAGACTTCATGTTGAAGAACGGTTCAAACTTGTCGTATTGATTTTCAATGAAATCCAGAGATTCTGCAGTTTTATTCTCATCGTACCTGATATACATTGTACCTGCCTTTTGAGGTCTTATTTGATAGAGTATGGTCGGTATTATTGATTCGTGTAATGATTCTGTATTAAAATCCTTTATGATACCCATCACTTTATATCTATCGCCAAAAAGATTGATACGTTGACCAACAGGATCTTCAAGCCCCATTCGAGAAACTGCACTTTCAGTTAAAACTACTTGCAGTGAAGAATCTTGTTCGTTGAATTGTAAACCATCAATAATTTCCAATTCAAATACATTGAGCAGCCCATTATTTGCTCCAATGGGCTTGAATTGAATCTTTTCATCTTGATTTTTTCCTGGCCATGATACGGCATCTGATGCATAGGTGGCAGCAATCATGTTGGAATTGGTTACACCTATATCGTCTACAAGGGGATTTTCTTTTAACCCATCAGCGAAAGCTTGGTAATTTCTAATGTGATTGAATGTGGGCTCCATTTCTAGTATGCCTTTTCTATCATAACCAGTATTGAGTGTTTGCAGGTAGTTTAATTGCATGTAGAAAACACTCGTAACTAGCACTATTACTCCAGAAATGCTTATTTGAGCAATGGTTAACCATCTTCTGACGTTCTTTTTCCCCCCACTGTTGAATGGTAGATTTTTTAATACCCGAATTGGATTGAACCTTGCAAGAAGCAATGCTGGGTATATCCCTGAAAGTAAAGTTGTGATCACTATGATAGCTGCCAATTGTAGCATAAAATCAATGCTCAGCATGAATTGGATTTTATCTCCAGTGAGCTGATTTAATGATGGTAGGAACGCATATGCTAAAGTCAAAGCAATCATGGAGGCGATAATCACTTTAATAAATGTCTCTGCTAAGAATTGAAAATGAAGGGATGATTTGGTAGCACCGTTGACCTTTCTAACACCAATTTCTTTTCCTCGCAGAGATGATTGAGCAGTGGTTAAATTAATGAAATTAACCATCGACATAGTCAAGATAAAAATGGCAAATAAGCCTATGATTTGTACATATGAAATCAAACCTCCAGATGCTTCTCCATCTTTAAAACTGTCGTATAGGTGAAGTTTTTTGAGAGGGTGAAGAAAAACGCCTTCATTATCATATTTTTCCAGGACTGACATGGAGTTGATTTGACTTTCAATAGCACTTTTATCCCCATTCCTCAATAGCATATAAGTAATAAATGAAAATTGCTGAATGTTTTCTTCAGAAACACCCCACAAGCGATAAGCAAGATCTAGTGGAGCAATAAATTCAAATTGAATAGATGAGTTGGGAGGGAGGTCTTTAAAGATTGCAGAAACAGTAACCTTGTGAAAATTGTCAACGAGATAGTCCTGCCCAATTGGATTGGAATCCCCATATAATTTCTTTGCAAGCGTTTCAGATAGAGCAATACTCATTGGTTGCTTTAGGGGATTGGATGGACCTTCGATAATCTTAAAATCAAATATTTTGAAGAATGAACTGTCTGCAAAGATCCCCTTGCTATAAATGCATGGTTTCTCTTCATCAATTTTAAAACACTGTTCAGATGGCCATCTCCAATTTGAAATAACCTTGGTTAGGTGCTCCACACCTACAATACTTTCCTCTATCTGATTTGATATTTCTAAAATTACTCCAGGTGTAGTCTGTGTCTCGCCGCTGCTGAAGCTGTTTGTGAAAGCTTTATAAATTCGATCATTTTTCTCATGAGTCTGATCAAAACTGTTGTGGTAGTCGATCCAAAATATTGCTAAGAAAACAACCACCAGACCGAAAGAAAGGCCAAAGATGTTGATGAAATGATGCAACGGTTTTCGAACTAGCTGACGGGAGAATGTTTTGAGGATATTTTTCAGCATAGCAATTTGATTTAAGATGATGATATTCCGTTTTAAGGCGAATGGTCTAATGAAGTTGAAGGTGTTGCCCCAGTACCTTCTGTTTGATTTGAATCGACTTAAACTCTCCCGATCAATCTGATATTGTTCAAACAGATCTCCTTTAATAGGTTCTACCCATTCTTCCTTGCAGAAGAACTCTAGAAACCGATCTGCCAATTTGGGAGGTTCGAATGTTGGCTTTTGTCTGTTCATAGATTCTTCCAAGCCAGTGCCGGTATTTGATTCCAAAGAGTGTTTCTCAAAGAGCGATTATACTCGATCGCTTGCTTGCCGCTTGCCGTTATTTCATAAAGCTTTTTACGCCTTCCACCGCGCTCATGCGTTGCGTCTGCCAAGTGGGATTTTAAGAATCCTTTTTCTTCTAATCTGCTGAGCGCAGAGTGTATTGCACCTATTGCCGGCGATCTTTTGGTTTGATTAGCTATCTCTTGCTTTATTGCAAGTCCATATGCATTAGGGTAGAGGACCCCAATTATTAGAAGGACCAACTCTTCAAATTCACCTAAATGTGTACCTTTCATTTTATCAATTTTCGTAAATGTAGAATAAATACATTTACTACAAATACGAAAATTGATATGTTTAGTTTATTTATTCATCTTTCAGAGCCTTAGAAGGGTTGGCTACTGCAGCTTTATAGGATTTGGCACTTACAACTATCCATGTGATAATCAATATGATTGCTATTGGAATAATCAATAGGTACCAAGACAGCTCAATCCGTGTAGAATATTCTTGAAGCCAATCATCTAGCCAGTAAAAAGATCCTCCAATACCAAGAATACTTCCTGCCAGGACCAACTTCGTAAAGTCTTTAATGATCATTCGAATTAGGGAAGGGACAGATGCTCCCATAACTTTTCTGACTGCAATTTCTTTAAAGCGTTTTTGGAGTATGAAAGTAGTCAACGCGAACAGTCCTAACAAAGCGATAAAGATGGCCATTCCGGAGAAGGTAGTGAAGATCATTCCAAAACGTCGTTCGGCTTCGAATTGAAGTTGGAAAGTTTCATCTAAAAAGCGTGCTTCGAATGGATAGCCTCCGGAAATTTGAGACCACTGCTCTTCTACTTCCTCATATACCTTTCTGAGATTATTGCTAGAGAATTGAACCATAATAAATCTTTGATGATATATGCCAATTTCATAGGCATCCCATCCGTATCTGATTATTAATGGTTCGACCTCTCGTTTCAAGGATGCGAAATTGAAATCTTTAACTAAGCCTATTATTGTATAGTCCTTGTCGTCACGCCGTAATTTTCTACCAACGGCATCTTCCCATCCAAGCTCTTTTACTAGTGCTTCATTTACAAGTATTGAAGCAGTATCTGGAATGAAATCCTTTCTGAAGAATCGTCCATGAAGTAATTCCATGTTGAGCATCTTTTCAACACCTGGTGCCAGGAAGGCATTGTTTGGACTGAATGACTTACTCCCATCAGGTACCTTATATCCATAATCGGGGAATCCATAAAAAGGTACGTGACTTGCTTTGCTTACTAATTCAACTGAAGGAATTTGTTCGAGCTGTCCTTTTAAAACATCATATTTACTCTCTAATTGGATGCCATTATTAACGACAAGTGTATTGTTAATATCAATGCCGATATCTTGTGATTTTAGATATTCTACCTGTAGATAGATCACTAGGGTAACAGTGATAAGAAATACAGACGTGGCGAATTGAAAAGCAACCAATATATTCCTAAGAGTAGCTTTTCCGCTTTTAGTAATCCCACCTTTAAGAGCATCAATCGGATTGAATCTGGACATTACATAGGCTGGATAGCTTCCAGCCAATGGACCAACAAATACCAATAAGATAATTAATACCAGAATGTTTCCTGGTGTGATCAAATCCACAACATCGAATGTCCTCTGGGTAAGCTGATTGAAAAGTTTTATTGAGAGAACAGCCAGTAGGCCTGCCAAGATCACCGATATAAAAGTTATTAATGTCGATTCAGTAATAAACTGTAAGATGATGTTCTTCTTTTGCGATCCAAGTGATTTTCTTATGCCTACTTCTTTTGACCGAACCGCTGACCTTGCCGTAGAAAGATTAATGTAATTAATGCATGCAATGATCAAAATGAATAAAGCAATGAGACTAAATATTAGAATACTTTCAGCATCACCTTGTGTTCCTAAAGTGAAGTGAGATTTCTTTAAATGAATATCAATCACAGGTATTAGGGTAAAGGCAAAGTTTCTGTTAGGATACTCTTTTACTAAAGCTTCAAAAGATTCGTGTCCAGTATAGGCGATATAATCTGGACCTACCTTCTTTTCATAGAGTTCGGCTAGCATAATAGATACATCGCTTCTTTTTGCAGTGGACTTAAGCTTTGCATAAGTGAAAGTGTTGTTACCACTCCAGTAATATTTCTGCTCAGGATCCACTGGATTTGATGCAATGTATTTATATGGGATATGTGTGTTTTTAGGAGGATCTGATACTATTCCAACCACTTTATATGGGTCTCCATCAATTTCAATTACCTCATTCATCGCTTCCTTATCTGGAAAAAACTTTGCTGCAATGGTCTCAGTAAGTACCATGTGATCAGGTTCTGAAAGTGCATATTCTTTACTGCCTTGGAGTAATTCGATATCAAATACACGAAAGAAATTTTCATCGACCCAAAGCCCGCCATCTTGTAGAATTCCTTGATTCCCGGCTTCTAGAAATGATTCCATTAGACCATTGACCTTGGTTGCTGCTTCCACCTGAGGAATCTCAGCCTGAATTGTCTGTGCTAGCAGTGTAGGAGTCCATCTCCCGTTATCTCCATTTGCTACTCGATACATTCTTTCTATATCTGGATAAAAATTATCGTAACTCCTTTCATGTAGAATGTACATGGAGATAAGTAGGGTAGAAGCAATGGCAACAGCCAAACCTGAAATATTTATCGCGGTATAACTCTTTTGTTTAATTAATGTCCTTATTGCAACTTTTAAGTAGTTTTTGATCATGGCAAGTGTGGTTAATTGTTCGTAATCGTCTATTCCTTTTAAGTATCGCAACCTGAAAAATCGAATCGTATTCCACCCAAATTGGAGTTTAGCCTTTCGAGTAGACCCTTCTCTTAAGAAGATCTCGAATAGGTCACCCTCGATCTGCTCTACATACTTTTCCTTGTAGAAAAATCGAAGAAAGCTCAATGCCCATTTTGGAGGAGAATACTTTTTCATCCGTATCCTAGAATTGTTTTTGGAATCTGTTCATACAGCGCATTTCTTGTTTGATGAACGTAAGCGATGGCCCTAGACCCTTCAGCTGTAATTCGAAAAAGGCGCTTTCGTCTGCCACCACGCTCAGCACTGGCTCCACCCATATAAGAAGAGACAAAGTCTTTCTTTTCAAGACGATCCAGTACTGTATGTACCGCGCTGATATTTACTTTTCTTCCGATTTGACTTTGGATTTCATCCATCACTTTTACCCCGTAGGCTTCTTCATTGAGAATAGCTACAATCATGAGTACTAGTTCTTCTAGTTCTCCTAATTGATATGATTTGCTTTTCATGTTACTTATTGCCGTTGATTACATTCATAAATGTAAATCAAATTGACAGTTAAATTCGAATTCATTTCTTTTATAGATGTAGATGAAATGCAAAGGTTGCATTTTGTGATTTTTTTTATCAAAATTCGAATTAGTCTGTGCTTGCAGAGGATCGATGGAATCTCCTTGCTATCTCTGGGTCAGGATCTAATGGAATTTTAGCAAGATTTTTCCCTTCATATTTCAAATGACTTAAAACGTATCTAATGGTCTCAAGTCGAGCTTTCTTTTTATTATTTGCTTCAATTATAACCCAGGGGCTGTATGACATGTGAGTTCGCGAGAACATTTCTTTTTTGTATTTGGTGTAATCGTCCCAATGTTCTTGGGCTTTTTTGTCAATAGGACTGAGTTTCCATTGTTTTAAAGGATCGTCTTTCCGAGAGTCAAACCTTTTTTTCTGCTCATCTTTTGAAATAGACAACCAAAATTTGATTATTTCCACTCCGTCTTCATAAAGCATGTGTTCAAATTCTGGTACCTGCAGAAGGAATGTTTTGTATTCTTGTTCGGTGCAGAAGCCCATAACGGGCTCAACAACTGCTCTATTGTACCAGCTTCGATCATAAAAGATAATTTCACCTGGATTTGGCAATGTATTTACGTAACGTTGAAAATACCATTGTCCTTTCTCCATTTCTGTGGGCTTATTGAGCGCTACAACACGCATTGCCCTTGGGTTCAAATGCTCAATAAATCTCCTGATATTGCCCCCTTTGCCTGCAGCATCTCTTCCTTCGAATATTATTGCCACCCTCCGTTTATTGAGATATACATCCCGTTGGAGCTTAACCAATTCAATTTGTAGCTGCATAAGTTCTTCCTCATAGTTCAGTGAAAACATCAATTTTTCAACGTTATGATGTTTTTCCTTTAGGAGCTTCTTCAGACCCGATGGGGAGTTTATTAGCTGAAGGTCTTTTGCGGTTATATTAATTTTTTCGATTGTTCCGTTGCTTTGGCTTGCCATCTTTATTGAGATTATTTGAAGCCAAGGTATTACTAGCTCTCCCTTAATTAAAGGAGATACATCAAGCTAATTTTTGATAAAAATCATTCTTGAGAGGAAACCTTAGCTCTAGGACCCATCTCTATTACCTCTAAATTTTTGATTTCGCCATTTTCCAAATCAAAGCGGAGCAACGTTTTTACTTTATGGAATCCATGCTTGCCTGCTGCTCCGGGGTTCATAAAAAGAAGGTTGTTGATCTTATCCGGCATTACTTTCAGAATATGAGAATGTCCACAAACAAGTAACTTAGGTTGGTACTGTTTCACATAGGATAGGACTTTTTGGTTGTATTTTGGAGGTTTTGCTGCAATATGAGTGATTAATACTCTGACTCCTTCTCTCTCGAAAATCTCTCCTTCCTTACATTCTTGACGTAATTTCCCTCCATCTATATTGCCCCAAACAGCTACTGTAGGCTTGAACTTTTGAAGCTCTTCTAACACTTCAATCGTTCCAATATCTCCTGCATGCCATATTTCATCCACATCTTTAAAATATTTAAAAACATTTGGGTCTAGGTAGCCATGGGTGTCAGATAGAAGACCGATCTTCATTTGATTATCTTTGTATTGAAACTAAATCAGGGGGTTGTCCCGTTTTACTGTCATGCGAGCACTAAAATATTTATTTGTATCTGTATTACTCCTTGGACTGACGTCTTTTGATATTCCACAGCAAGAGAAAGTTAAATGGTTGACTTTCGAAGAGGCAATGGAACTTTATGAAAAGGAGCCTAAAAAACTATTAATTGATTTGTATACAGATTGGTGTGGATGGTGTAAGGTTATGGATAAGAACACTTACGGCAATCAAGTCATAGCCTCATATATAAACGACAACTTTTACGCTATTAAGTTCAATGCAGAACAAAAGGAACCTGTTGAGTTTAACGGTCACACGTTTGAATTCATCCCTAATGCAGGACGAAAGGGGACACATTCAATTGCTTATGCTGTTACAGGAAATAAATTAAGTGGATACCCCATGACTGTATTTATGGATGAGGAGTTAAGAATAATCCAACCAATTTCTGGTTATTTGAAGCCGGATCAGATGGAGCCCATTATTACTTTCATTGGAGAAGGGCACTATATGACCACCAAATGGGATGATTTCAAAAAAAATCATAAATCCACACTCTAGCCTGCAACCTTTCCATTTTTTCATAATCTATAGAGTATACAGAGCTTAAGCTCACCTAACTCTTAATGAAATAGATATGAAATGAGATGAGTTTTTGATTTTCTAATGATTAGAAAGTCCGTTAATCATCGAATTCCATATCACCAACAGAAAAACACGGACAGATATGAAAAAATCATTTGTAATAACACTACTAGGAATACTTGTTGCCGGAGCGTCATTTGCTCAGTCAGAAGAAACAAGAAATCTAAGCTCTTTTTCAGAGGTATCCGCTCATGAAGGTATTGACGTTATCTTAAAAGAG
>CAZWLS010000037.1:0-19088 GCA_964634415.1 uncultured Roseivirgaceae bacterium
GGCTACTACCACAGGCTCTAATGCATAGAGTAACTCCGTAACCAGAAATAGGACGCCAACTACTATTGGTAGCTTTTGAACCGGAGCAAAAGCTTCAATCATTGAGTTTGCAGGACTAATAAAAAGATTCATACTTATTAGCCATATGACAATCATGAATGGAACTATTGAGCTTACATCCATGATATGAGCTGTACCGACTAAAGTCGCAACAACCATGAAAACCATAGCTGTAGCTCCAATGCCGACTGTAAAGATGATTAGGTACTTCCCGTTTTTCTTTAGGATTTTATCTGAAAGCCATCCTGCGATTGGAGGGATTGTTACAAGAATTATCGCTTTAGCAATAATTAGAAAATCCAGTAGATGTGTGATCCCCAAATTCTCCATAAGAATGGGTTGATATTCATGATACGCAATCCAGCTAATAACTACTGCTGCATTTAGTGCTGCAAGACTATAAACTTCTCTCCATTTTAAGGAGTTTGTCTTTTCGGTCAACATATTTTTTTTCACTTTAATGATAGATGTAGATACATACGCAGTAAGTATGTAAGTCGGATTTTGGTTACATCTATAAGTTAAGCCATTCTAAGAATGAAACCAATAATTGCAATAGTTAGACACAGAGGAGAATAAAAGCGAGTATCCTTTCTAGCAAATTGAGTGGATCGGATTTTTTTAGTGAAACCCACGTATCTGAAATCTCCAATTGCTCTAAGTAGGAAAATAATCGGTATTACCCAATTAGCGACTGAAATAACTACTGAAGGTAATTGTAATGGAATGACATTGACTTTAATCAGGTAAAAACTGCCGAACATAAGTAGCCCTAACCCGACGATGATGCTATCTATTTTCTTAGGTTTAAGCATTGGTTTGCCATCTTCATTTTTAGGGATGGCATCTTCAAATCCAAAGGAGCTGCCAAATCCCCAACTTATGTGTAAGGCAGAAAGTGCGAAAAAGATTATAAAAAGGGTGTAGGAAAGTATAATCATTGAAATGCCGTCAAATGCTTGATTAGTACCTCTTTTAAAGTTTCAGTCTTAATGGGTTTCAGGACGTAATCACTCATCCCGGCTGCAAGACACTCTTCCATGCTATTTTTCATGGCGTTCGCAGTCAGCGCAATAATTGTAGGTTTTTGCCCCTTTTCTGAATAAAATTCACTTATTCTCTTGGATGCTTCAAAACCAGATATATCAGGCATTTGAAGATCCATTAAAATGATGTCGTGACGTTTTTCTTTTGCTTTTTCAACACCCTCTGTTCCATTTACTGCTATGTCTACGTCAGATATATTCATGCTATTAAGCATCTTGGTTGCTACAAGCCTATTGATTTCAACATCTTCAACAATGAGTACTTTAAGATCACTAAGGCCAGGCACTTCAATTTTAGATATATCATCAATTTCTTCACTGTCAGCAATACCTAACGGAAGCGTGAAGAAAAAGGAAGATCCTTGTTGGGGTGTAGATTGGAAGTCTATCGTTCCCCGCATTAGGGTAACTAATTTTTCAACAATAGAGAGACCTAAGCCTGTACCTTCATATCCATCTTCATCCGTGCCTTTATAGAACGTTTCAAAAAGGTGTGGTTGTTTGTCTAGAGGAATTCCTGCTCCAGTATCTACTATTAAGAACTGGACTGAAACGACATCTCCAGCTTGACCCAAAACGGCTACTTTTAAGGTAATCGAGCCTTTGTAAGTAAACTTGATAGCATTATTCATCAAGTTTACAAGTACTTGTCTGATTCTGGTCATATCGCCAGTTAAATACTCTGGCAATTTTTCATCCATCTCCAACTTGATTTCCAACTGACTGTTTGACTGGGTCTTTTTCTTGAATATTTTCCAAATGCCCGTCAATTCATGCTTTATTGCAAATGATCCTATTTGAAGTTTTAGTTTGCCGGCTTCAATCGTGGTAATGTCCAAAACATTGCTAATCAGACCATGCAAAATATTGCTACTATAAACTAAACTTTCTATTAACTCGGTCTGCTCTTTGTTGATGTCGGTTTTAGATAGAAGTTCTGTCATCCCAACAATGCCATTCAGCGGAGTTCTCATTTCATGTGAGATGGTTGCTAAAAAAGTAGTTTTGGCTTGATCAGTAGTCTCAGCATTCTTTTTCTCTTTTTGCAATTCTTCATTGCGCAAACGAAGTTCTTTACGATCTCTAAGATAGGTCCGCTTAAATATGTATAAACTAAATCCCATAACCAACAATGTGGTTAAAAGAACAACTGCCAAATCTTGCATCAGTAAGTCGTTGCTTTCATAAACTCCTACCAGTTCAGGGTTTTGGATTTCGTAGATCGTCAATCCAAAGACGAGGCTAAATGTGACTGCAATGAATATTAAGTAGTCTCTTAAACGTAATACCAGTAATCCTGATAGGAAAACCAGAACAAGGAAAGTTGGAATTGCAGCTTTGATTCCGCCAGAAGGGAGCCATGATATCGCCAAAAGAAAAAGAATAAGGTAGTAGTATGTAAGGCTTAAGGCTCGAAAGCTAAATCCTCGTTTTTGAAGGATATATAGACATGAAAATATGAGTACGCCAGACGTGTAAACAGTTTGAATGATATACTCATAACCCACATAAAATCCATACAAGGTCCAGAAAAGAAAGACAACCACTGTCATTCCTAAGGTTACCTCAAACAAACGCTGTTCAATCTTCAACGATTGACTTGCTGATGGCAGTATTTTATTGATTAGCTGATTCAATGTTTAACACTCACAAGGTGAAGTTAATTTATTCATCATAATTAGTTGATATGAAATAGCGTTGATCTGGCCAGGGGTATGCTATATCTATTGAATTAGTTGCATCAATTTTTTCTGTTTTGTTTATTGCAACAAATTCATTGATCATGGTAGAAAATATATTCACTCTTTTAATGCTCATCATATTGCAGGCCGTACTTGGTTTCGACAATTTGCTCTACATCTCTTTAGAATCTAAGCGTGCACCTGCGGAGAAGCAAAAGATGGTACGAACAATAGGTATTGGTATTGCAATAGCATTAAGAATTATCTTATTGTATGTTCTGGTCAGCGTGATCAAATATTTTCAAGATCCTTTCATTGAGCTTAATTATAGCTTTATTGCCGGTTCTATTAGCGTTCATAGTTTGATCGTATTGTTCGGAGGTGCTTTTATTCTATATACTGCTGTCAAAGAGATCTTCCACTTGGTGTATCTCGAAGAACATGAGGGAGAGAATCAAAAAAGCCAGAGCGTAGGGAAAACAATATTTATGATCGTATTGATGAATTTAATTTTCTCTTTCGATTCCATTCTTAGCGCCATGGCCCTCAGTGATGTTTTTTGGGTAATGGCAGTTGCAATAATCATCAGTGGAGGGTTAATGATCTGGTTATCGGATGGTGTATCTAAATTCTTGGCAAAGAATCGTCTATATGAAGTATTGGGTTTGTTTATTCTCTTTCTGGTAGGGGTAATGCTACTTTCAGAAGGAGGACATCTTGCACATCTTGAGCTTTTTGGTAATCACATTACACCGATGAGTAAGACTACCTTTTATTTCATCATTTTTATTCTTGTAGTAATTGATATTGTACAGGGTAAGTATCAGAGAAAGCTTGTTGCCAAAAGAATGAATCAAAAGAATGGCTAGATGCGTAAGTAGTAATGGTTTAGAAAAACGATTACAGCTTATGAAACAAACAATCTTCTTACTGCTATTAGTTCTTGCCATTACCGGCACTGCTCAAAGTACAAAGATTTCGACTATGGATTTTGTTCAGATCCAAAATGGAAATCGAGCGGAGACAATCTATTACTATGAAAATAATTGGCTAATACTGCGAAAAATGGCTCTAGAAAGGAATTTTATTGATTCCTATGAGTTGATTGAAGTAGAATCATCTGAGGAGGCTCCGTTCCATCTAATTCTGAAAACGACCTATTCAAATAAGGAGGACTTCGATAAGTCTGAAGAAAGGTTCGGTAAGTTGATTGAAGAAAAAGGCCCTCTTGCGTTACTTAATGATAAGAAGCCTGGTGACTTCAGAAAGATCATCTTCTATAAGGAGGCAGGCAAGCATCTACATTGAAACAGTTTTACGATTCATTTTCATAATAAATTTTGTAGTACTTCCTTCCATCAGAGTCTACGCCTTGCTCAATTAATTCACGATTGCCATGGATGTAAACGTGGAAGTTTTTGTCCAGTTTCAATACACTTTTGAAGACCCTTGCTTGCTTTTTTACTGATTGAACGGCGATTTTGAAGTTGTCATCTATTTCCAAGTCCATGTCTTCCTGGTATTGCTTGTCGAAATACCTGAATGATTGGACGGCTTCATCTTCCTGACCAAAAACTGAGAGTTCAAATTCTCCTTTATCAAAAGTTTCAGCCTCCTTAAAGTACTTGATGGATTTATTTAAAAGATCTATTTGATCAGTTTTTGATACTTCAAATTCTTCTGGCATCTGATCGGTGATATACGTTTTTGTCATCTCCAGAAAGTGATTGGTGTTATTGACGTGATCTTTCTTAAAATCTAAGCTGATAAAATCATTCTTCCAATAAACGGCTTCACTCGAGTTATTATCATATGCTAGTATAGTATATGGATCTTCCGAGAAAAGGATCAAACATGCTTTATCTAGTTTTTTCTCCCCAATACCTTCTTTGAATAGTAGTGTGGGCTCTTTCGTCCAATCAGGCGTCTCGATAAAGGGATCTTTTTTCTCCACCTTGAAAATGCCCAAAGCATCGATGGTCATACCATCAATGAAGATGTCTGTAAAACGGATTATGAATAGCTCACCTTCTTTGATGTTTGGATGTCTGGAGCTTGATCGTAAATGTGATACAATTCCTTCATGTGTATCACCTATCGTTTGATTGGCGTCAATTTCTCTAGCCAGATTATAAAGCACATTGAGTTCCAAATCAACATTGTGTGTGAATTGATACGTGTTTGTGACTGTGCCAAAAGGCTTTAAAAAAATGCTCTTTAACATTTCTTCTTCACTAGGAGAAAATTCATTTTGAACCAAGTGGTGCTCGGTTGATTCTTCTTCTATTTTTTTAAAAAACAGCTCTTTAATACTCGCTCCTTTATGATCAATCATAAGTAAAAAATTAGAATGCGAATTTAGTGGAAACCTAAAGGGTGATTTAGATTAGGCAATCAAAAATATGTAACTTATTGTAGGGTTAGGTCTCTGATTCTTGTAATACAATCAATAAGTCAAATTAAGATGGAAACTAAAGTATTGCTAATTCTATCTCTGCTTATCCTAAGTGGATGTTCAAGTGATGAATCAAGTCCAAATTTAGATGCCAAGCGAGCATTTGGAATGGGATTTACTACATGGAGTTACGGCCCTAACATAGAGGATGTAACGAATACCTATTCTTTCATTTCTGATAATGCCGATGTTTATGCCGAACACATCGATAATTCCATTCCTTGGAATGAATGGATAAATGACCTGTCCCTTCCTTCAAATTTTGCAAATGAGATAACTGGAAAGGCAGCAAAGAAAATTTCAGGGAACCAATTGCTTTTATCGGTAAGCCTTCTAAACTCTAATAGAGATGAACTGGCTTCGAATTTAGATGGTACCATTCCATCTTATGTCAACCTCGATGATGACGATTTGAAAGATGCTTATTTCAAGCATGTTAACTATTTGGTTGGAGAATTTGATCCAGATTTTCTAGTCATAGCTATAGAGGTGAATGAACTTAGGCTAAGATCACCTGAAAAGTGGGAGGGATATAAAAATCTAATTGTAGATGTCAAATCAAAAATCAGATTGGCCTATCCAGATCTTAAAATTGCCGAATCGGTCTCATTACACAATCTATATGAACCAGAAGTCTCTGATCCATCAGCCTACATTGATGAAATTATGGATCATGTCAATCAAAATGACTTCATCGCGATTAGCTACTATCCATTCTTGAAAAATCAAAGTTCAAAATCCGAGATGCAGCAGACGCTTGATTTTTTACATGATAAATCAAGCAAGCCTATTGCATTCGTTGAAACTGGTCACATTGCTGAAAATCTCGTGATCCCCAATTTGAATGTATCAATTGATGGAAGTGAGAGTGGTCAGAACCTATACTTAGAGACGTTGTTGGAGAATGCGGCGCGTGAAGAATATGAATTCATCATTTGGTGGGCCCATAGAGATTATGATGCGCTATGGGAAACTTTTCCAGATGAGGTAAAAGATCTCGGGCAAATATGGAGAGATACTGGATTACTGAATGAAGATGGGGTAGAGAGACCCGCCTTTACACTTTGGTCTGATACTTTTCGGGATTGAGATGCTTGATGAACGAAATTTATGGTTGATGAGTAAATAGAATCCCGACCGTATGGTCGGGAACTCTATCAGTTTGTATCATATGCTTCTTTGATCCAATCAATAAGTTCTTGATCAATATCTTCTACGGTAGTTATTTGCACACGATGCGTGCACATGCTGCCAAATGGACCAGAATTACCTAGACGATCAGTAGTGGGCTTACCCTTAAGTTTTAAACCTAAATCGATTCTAGTTTTGGTTGCCGGTTTGATGAGTGCAAACTGCTTGTTACGAATCATACTGACGCTTTCTTTTTTGGGCGTCCGTGTTACGTCAGCTCCAAACTTGGATATCTCCTCAATTAACTTATCATAAATAGGTTTTAAAGATTCTTTTCCAGCGTACTGATTAGTAAGTAGATCTTCTGGATCGTGAGAGGCAGCATCTGCATTTCTGGCTTTCATTGCTACGAAGTTGGCATAGCCATATGTGAAGCTGTGTTCTTGCTTCAGGAAATCTATTATCGCTTTATGTTTTTCAATTTTAGAATCAACGACCACCTTGATCCAATGATCCAACGTTTTCCCTGTTTTTTCTAATAAACCTTTTTCCATTTTGTCAATTATTTAGATTACCAAATTCCGAGAATCAAACCCATTAGTGTAAGAGAAAGTACGCAGTATCCAGCATTGATTAAATATACCTTCATCGACTGCATTTCAAATAGGTATAGGATACCAAGAAATGTAGCTACCCATCCAAAACCTGCAAAAAAACCAGCCAATGATCCAAAAATCATATTCGCTTCCGGTCCAATAAACATTTCCAGGATTAATGCTGCTATAAATGCCAGTAGGAGAGATAATCCAAATGTTTTAGGAATGCTTCTCTTTTTTAAATCATCTTCTGAGTATCCAAATGCTTCCATCCAAGCCTTTCCGAAAAGAGGTCCATACCAGATACCTCCAATCAAAAATGTAGAAATTGCAGCTATCATTACTGATAGCCAATTGATGTTCTGAAGTGCTGTTGTTAAATCCATGTTCTTTAGTTTTTGACAAGGTTAGCAACAGACTTTTGGCTGCCATAGTAAAAAATTAACCTACCGATCTAAAGGAAAAAAGTTAGGAGCATCCTCTTGATTGAAGTCTTGATCGATATACTCTTCTGGGTTGAAGCCAGAGAAGAGTTTAAATTCTTTTATGAAATACGATTGATCAGTGAATCCACATTGGTAAGCAATTTGAGCCCAGGAAATCATTTCCTTTTTATGGACTTTACCTAGTATTTCATTGAATCGTAATATGCGTTGAGATACTTTAGGAGTCAATCCAATGTATTTTTTGAATTGATCTATTAAATGCTTTTGTGTATTTGGATAATTTTCAACGATCAAAGGGTAGTTGGCTGCAGGAGCTTTTTGCAACTCTTCGTAAAAATCGATCAAAACTTTAGGAGGAGTTTTATCAACTGTAAGCCTGCTGAGAAGCCATTTTTCTGCTTTTTCGAATTTATCGTTTGAACTAGTTGCAGCTAAAATTGAATCTCTTAGATCTAAAATCTCATCTCCTAGCACTTCTTTTGCGTCTACTACTTGCTCTGCTATCTTCTCCATTGGAGTCTGTAGAAATGGAAAAGCACCGTATGGTTTAAACTGGATGACGAACATCTCTGAGTTTTCATGCGCAGATATTGAAATATAGTTTTTGTGCGCTCCTGAAATCCATACCTTTTTAAAAGTAGCGTTCGGTTTCAGTGTGCCATTATCAAAAGTGTTTCTTACGAATCCATCGAGCTCGAATATGATAAATATGTGTCCGGTTGGCACAACTCGTTCAATCGAGTGGTCTGGGATGAAATTTTTAAAGTGAAAGACGGATTCTACATAAGTAGATAATTGTTCTGGCAATTGATGAGTCTCAAAGATCATATTTGAATCGATTTTTCAATATGAAAAATACCGCTTCCTTTTAAATCAATGAAATGCCATTCAGGTCAGTGGTCAATATTTCTGTCATGCTGTCAAAAAAAGGACGCATTTGTGCGAAAGCATCCGATAAGGTCTTATGAAAATCTGGTTGCATCATCTCTTTTTTAGAGAAATCATGCCTTACTATAAATTGTTTATATCGAAGTAAGTCAACGTCAGGATGGTCTTTTTCAAATCCTCTGGGAGCCGTTTTTAATTGACTGCCACTGAGTTCTCCGAAGAAACTTTTAAACGCTTTTGTAGTAATCACATCTCTCAAAATATCGGCATCTTGTGAAATTTGATTTCTGATATGAAGTAAGTCTTGCGCATTGGGATTGAAAAAACCACCCAAAACATGAGCACCATCTAGGCCCACTCTGTAAAAGTATCCACCTCTGCGATCTGCTCCTGCTCGTTTCATAAATCCTGCCCAATGAGTCTTATAAGGTGTCTTGTCTTTACCAAAGCGCACGTCACGATAGATTCTGAATAGACTTTTCTTGCCGGTCGGCGTCTCGATTACATCATGCTTATTCATTTCTTCAATCAGTGAGTCAGCAAATGCAATCATCTCGTTATGAGCTTTTTCATAATCGGAACGATG
Source organism: uncultured Roseivirgaceae bacterium (assembly GCA_964634415.1). Lineage (GTDB taxonomy): Bacteria > Bacteroidota > Bacteroidia > Cytophagales > Cyclobacteriaceae > Ekhidna. Next base: position 8,891 of record CAZWLS010000037.1, read on the forward strand.
AGCCTGAAACCATTCTCGGTTGTTGTTTTTGCTGAGATCTTGTAGAAACGAAAACGTGTGATTCATAATGGCAATTTTAGCATAAACACCAACAATGGTTTTTGCATTCCTTTTACCATAAGAAATTATTATTCATCTCTTAGACTATCTATTGGATTAGACTTGATGATGTGGAATGTGTGATAACTCAATGTGAAAAGAATAATTAGCAAACTGATAACTGCAGTGGTAGCAAAAGGAAATCCGCTCATTTCTATTCGATAAGAATAATTTTCTAGCCAACTATTACCAATGAACCATGCCACGACAGATCCAATTGCCAATGCTATTAAGTATGTCTTTAAAAAATCCTTTTGTAGAAGCGCATACAAGTGTGTGCTTGATGCACCCATTACTTTTCTAATCCCTATTTCTTTGGTTCGTTGCGTGACGATATGAGCGACGAGACCGATTAGCCCAAGGCATGAGATCAGGATAATTAAAATGGAACCAATTACTAGCAATTCAAAAAGGCGATTTTCTCGAGCAAGCAATTGCCCAAAATCATCGGTCATCACAGTATACTGGAATGGTAAATTACTGCCGAAATTTGACCATTCAGACTTTATTTTATTGATGGTCTTTTGCTGATTTTTTTCATCAAGTCGAATGATTAGATATCTCCCTCTGGGTTCATTTAAACTGATAGTCATAGCTTGATCGGGATCATGCACAGAGCCTAATCTAAAATCTTTTGCCACACCAATAACTTTTCGATCTATTGGATCATCTTCTCCAAATATCATTTTGGCGCCAATTGCCTCTTCAGGCGAGTATCCCATTTTATCCGACAAGAATTCATTAATGATTACACCTTTGTATTCCGTGTCTTCGGTTCTGAAAGGTCTTCCCGCAATTAAATCGATGCCCATGGTTTTGAAAAAGTCGTGGCCTACTTCGAATGTTTGAGACGGGTTTGAAACAAATGTTCCACTTTTACTTTGTAATTGATAGGTGAACTCATTGGCCCCAGTTACCGGAGGTTCATCAATTCTTGTGACATCCACAACTCCGGAAATGGTTTTAACCTTGTTCTGAAACGCATCGAGGTCCTTTCTCAGGTTACGATCATTTATGTGCAATACGACTAGATTTTCTTTATCAAATCCGACATCAATTCTTCTCAAGTACGAAAGTTGGTCAACAACGATAATGGTGCAAGCGATAAGCGCAACAGCGATAGATAGCTGACCAGAAACGAATATTTTTCTTACAGTAAGGTTGTTTGGATTATCCTCATCACTTGCCATGCTTGCTATTTTAAATGAAGGGAAGACACTTGCAGCTAAAGTGACCATTAGACTCATACCAAGTATTATTAGTGAGTGGCTTGGAGTAGTAATTAGGTTGATAGGTGCTACTTGTTCAGTGAATTGATTGAAAATGGGAAGTAAGGTTCCTACCAAGGAGATTGAAAGTAAGGCAATCAAAACAGAGGTCAGTGCTGCTTCAGTGAGATTTTGTTTGACTATTTGAATTTTATTGGCACCCAAAATCCTTTTTGTACGCATTTCTTCTTGTCTGTGAAAGGCATAGCTGAGCGATAAATTGGTATAGTTGAAAGCCGCTACCAGAAGGAGGAATATTCCGATGAGTGTAAAAGTTTGGATGTTGGTTTCACTGCCATGTGGGTAAGGTTCCCAAATAAATTCTTCTGATAAATATAGATCGAGCAAAGGTTGTAATATGATGTTGGCAGTTCCATTTAGCTCGTCGAAAGTGGGCTTCATGTATTTATTGAAGAAATCATCCCAGCGCTCCTGAACAATCTTTGGTTCGAACGAGCTAGTCGTTTTTATGTATGTGTAGACATGCCCACCATACCACCAGATTTCGCTATCAGTACCAGGATAAAAAGTGGTGTAGGATACGATCACCTCAAATTTCATGTATGAGGCATTAGGCAAATCTTCAAAAACACCAGTGACTTGTGCAGTAGATTGATCTTCCAATTTGATTGTTTGTCCCATTGGTTCTTCACTGCCAAAAAGCTTTTTCGCAGTCGTCTTTGAAATGATGGCTGAGTTCGGGTTGTGCAGCGCTCTCACATCTCCCTGCAATAATGGTAGGTTGAATACTTTTAGAAAATTCGAGTCTGCTACAAACAGGTGATCAGATTTTATGTGGTTCTCATTTTGCCACATAAATCCACTATGAATTTGTAGGCCATTATATCCCATTATTTTCGTTGCTGCGATTATCGATGGGAACTCTTCCACCAAAGTTTTACCCATTGGTCTGGGTGAATTAGAGTAGATATCCTGATGTCCATTGATATGAAAGTCAGATGATACACGATAGATATTTTCGGCGTCAGCTATGTGTTTGTCATAACTACTCTGCTCAAAAACATATAAGAATATGAGAAAAGAAAAGCTGATACTTATGGTTAGTCCTATGAGGTTTATTAAGGTATGATTCGAATCCTTAATTAGCTTTCGCGTTGCAAACTTGAGTTCTCTTAATTCCATGAGATTTGTGTTTCAATGGACCCAAATCAAGTGGTAAAAAAGGTCTTAAAAGACTTAAAAATAATTTGAGACTAATTATTTATTATCCAATACTGGAAATATGGGCCTTTCGGTACTCTTTGGGAGTATGTCCAGTGTTTTGTTTGAAAATACGATTAAATGTAGCCTTGGAATTAAACCCGGCTTTGTATGCAAGCTCCATTACAGTAGCTTTTGGGTCTGTTTTTGGATCGGTGATCAACCGTTTGACCTCATCGACTCGGTACTCATTAATTACATCATTAAAGTTTTTTCTCAACTTATTACTTAAGAAAGTAGATAAGTCAGAGGAGCGCATGTGCATTTTAGCTGCTAGCTCTTGAATGGTCAGATCAGTAATTAAATACACCCTTTCATTCTTTAATACATTATCAAGCCTCCGTTTGATTTCTTCTTCATAATTACTAGACTCCTCTTTTATCAAAAGCTTTTGAGAAATCACATTTTCAATTCCATAGCGATTTATGAAAGATGTCGTTCCAACAATGAATATCGTAGATGCTAAGTGAAATAGATGCAAATACGACGCTCCGTTAGCTATTGCAATTGGGAGAACTAGTCTAAATCCAATGAGAGTAATAATTCCATAGAAATTCCACTTCCATAATTTTCTCATGGCAGGGTTGTCCAAAAATTGGGACGACTTTAATTGATATGCTCTTTTAGCACATAAAATCAACAATACGATCAGATGGAGAAAGTATAACGTATTGAATAGTGATGAAGGAATGATTAGAAATACAAGCGGGATTATTAGTGCAATCCATTTCCACCTATTTGTGGAACCACTAAAGACAAATAGAAAGTAGAAAGACCATGTGGCAAGTGCGGCAGGTTTCGAAAGTTCAATGAGTGCTGCATACGTCTTAGATAGAAGCACAATTGAAAAACAAATACATGTCAAGAAGAAGTAGATGGCAACTTTCTGTTGCTTCAATCTCAAAATTCCAATCAGTCCATTTACTAACAGGTACGCTCCTGATAGTTGTACAATTAATTCTAAAACACCAGACATGGATAGACCTTGCATAAAGAACATTAATGATCGTCTTGATCAAAAATATTAAATATTGAATCGGTTAAGTCTACTTGGGTTCTAAAGTGAGAACATATTTATATGATTCATCTAAGTATTTGGTAAGCAAGTCCAAGTCGGTGTAAAGGTTTTCAGGAATAAGCACATAACCTTGCATGAAGCTTCCATGCGATTTGAAGCGAGTGGTATCGTACTTCGACATAAATGCTTCCCCCTGTTCTTTTGAGAACCTGAAACCGATTTCACCGGCTTTGTTCAACAATGAAAACATATGTCCATTGGCCGAAGTGTATGGCATTGTTTTTCCTTTTCTTTCCAGCTCTGGATGGTTATCGATGATCTTATCAAAGAAGGCTAGCTTTTCTTCCCAAGTTTTCATAATTCCTTTTTTTGATTTTCAACAAAATCTTTGAAGTTGTTCATCCAACGTTGCGCAGGCTTTTTATACATGCTTGGAAAAAGAATAGCCATTAGTCTGGGTATTACCCAATCTATTCGTGTGTATTCAACTTCCGTTTGATAACGTATCATGCCATTGTCCAACTTGGTGAATGTACACTTCATGGTGTTATCCATATACTTATGGTGATAAAGCGCTTCGAACGAGGAGGGCAGGTTGTTGGAAATGATGGTCTCGGTGAGCTCCATTTCATGTTTTCCATTTTTATAGTACATCTTAGAGATTGCTCCACTTTGTCCGGCATCTCCTTTTAAAAGTTCCTTTCTATCGAAACCTTCTTGATATTCTTTTAAATACTTTGGGTCCGCAAAAAGCTCTGTTACTTTTTCAAGAGAATGATTGATGTCTATTGATCCGCTGAATTTCATTTTTTTCTGTTTTCCCTCAAGAATAAGCCATAACGATTCTCACCAGGTTACCAAACGATTTTGTAACCTAAAAAAATGAAAACTATTTTTTTACCTGACTGCCTGTTGCATCCGCATACTCTGACGGCGACTTTCCAGTGAATCTCTTGAACGTCCGATAGAAACTGACCTTATTATTGAATCCAGATTTCATTCCGATTTGGATGAGGCCATCCTGATGATGCTCCTTGTTTTCAATAAGTCGTCGCGCTTCTTCAACACGATAATAGTTGATTGCTTCACGGAAAGTGTATCCTAATCTTTGATTGATGAGGTCTGAAACATATTTCTTGGAAAGATCTAGAGATTGTGCAAATGAGGTCAGAGTCAACGTGTCGTCTAAGTACGATTTTTCTACCTCCAATTTCTTTTTGATTCTTTTTTCGTCATGAGCACGCTTTTCTAAATCATTGAAAGTATTGCTGATTGGTCCGGTGAATAAATTGTTTTTTGTTATGAAATTGTATGCTATAGACTGAATGAGGAACGTCATCACAAGCATGCTTATTTGGTTAAAATACGGTATTTCTACCCAGCCCGATGGCCTGAGCAAATAATAACCAAAACCAATACTCAATCCGAGAAAGTACAACCTAAGAACTGAGCGATACCAGTTCACATGTTTGTTGTTTTTTATGTGCGCTTGGAAATGATCTAATTTGGAAATACTTCTCCACAAGTAAATGCCGATATATAGAAAAAAAGTAATGAAGAACCAGAAGTCGAAGCTGTTATAAGCGGGTACATAGTTGATGAATTTTGCAACATAAGCCAGCTTTTCTTCTGCTGGCATCCCATAAAATGGAATATTCATGAGAAGCATTAAGAAGAATGGGATGGCATGTAAAGTATGTTTGGCTCGCAGCTGAAATTTAGGTTTAATTAAAAGCAATGCTAAAAAGAAGAGGATGGGAGGCTTAATGAAATTAATAGGATAGCTTATTCCTAAAAGATGAGGGAAAGACTCGATCAATTTGGTTTCGGCAAGAAGTCGTTCAATTAATGTTATGCCTTCTATCACCAAGAATAGACCAAGGAATTTATCAGGAAGTTTGCTGTTTTCGCGAGTAAAAAATATTACAGAAAGAAATACTGCTTGAAAAGCACCAAACGCAATAAGCGCATGCAATATGAAAGCAAGATCGATCATATAAGTTTTAAATATATGAACAATCTATGTTAGGTTAATTAGGTTGAATCAAGTCCCAGAGATTGCCATAGAGGTCAGCAAAAACCAAGACTTTTCCAAAATCTTCTTCTGAGGGGCCACGAATAATTTCAACATCGTGTGCGAGCAACTGTGTGTAATATCCTTCTAAGTCATCCGTATGCATGAATAAGAAAACGCGACCTCCTGTCTGATTACCAATAGCTTTTTCTTGTTGAGGAGTTGCAGCCTTACCAAAAAGTAATGATGTGTTTGAACCTGGAGGCGCCACTCGGACCCATCTTTTGGTATCACTCATTTTAGTGTCTTCAAGGAGAGTAAAACCTAGTTTCTTAGTATAAAATTCGATTGCCTCATCATAGTCTTTTACTACTAGGGTGAGTTGGAATATTTCGTTTTTCATAAAGGCCCTATTGATCAGAATTGCCTCTTATCACCGTACATCTGAATATCTTTTCTGCCTTTATCTCATAGATTACTATTAGCTCAATAGCTTCTGAATTCCCCATTCTACCGGTAATGTTTTCATGATCGATTACAGTATTTCCGAGTACCATTCTGTTTTTCAAGACTGATTTTAAGTTAGGAGATTTTTCAAAAAGATTCGTGTAGATCTCTCGTACAGCTTCTTTGCCTTCTGCTAATACTTTACCATCTGTTTGATTGACTAGTATTGCATCATTTGCAAACAAGGACATGAAGCCTTCTATATTTCTATTGTTATAAAAATCTAGTTGCTTCTGTACGATTTCTTCCGAGGATTGTCCCATGCTATTAATTGAAAAAATTGATAACGCTAAAATGAAAATTAGAGGTCTCATTGAGATATAAGGATTATGTCAAACTTACTAAAAAGCGCAATTTGATGGGAGAGGAGCAACTGTGTCAAGACCATCACCCAATCCTTCTGGAATCTCAGCAATAGCAAAACCTTGAGCGACTGAACCTTTCATTGCTTGTCCACCATATCCAGAATTGTTCATATGGGCTCTTACCCATACGGTTTCGTTTTTAGCAATTTTTACTGGACCACCGCTTCTGCTAAAAGGTTGTTCATTGGTGTGGCTGTGCAAAAGGATCCTCCTATACAACAACGCTCCAGATTCTGAAACCACTTCCCACCAATCAGCATACTGATCGCAGCCCGTGTCCGGACTTGAAATAGTGACAGAAAATGTGAAATTGCCATCAGAACCTGATACTGTTACCTTCTTTACATCTGCTTGCTTACCTTCTGTAATTGTGTCCGCGTTTGCACAAGCAGTCAATAGCACAATTTGGAAAAAGAATGATTGTAATGAAATCATGGGGCAAATGAAGCAAATTGAAATGGCATTAAGCTAAGTTAGGCCCGCTTGGTGTCGCTTATCTTGTCTAATTGTACTGTAGTGGACGTTTCATATCCCGCATCAAACATAGGTTCGAAATCAGCATCGAATAATACTTCATTCGCTCGGTAAGAGTTGATTTGATGAACATATTGATTAAATGTGTCATCATATCCTTTCAGTAGCACGATAAACTCCGTTTGTTCCCTTTCAAGGTCTGCCTTAGACTTACCATTCAGTGGACTGTCTTTTCCAAGGGGGTGAACAATCGTCCATGGGAGGGGAAACATGTTAATGAAGTCTATTTCCAAGTCAAGCTGCTCGTATCGTCTTTTTGAAACTCCATTTTCAAATTCAAGGTGAGAGTAAATGACTCTAGCTTTTAGCTCAATCACTTGACTCTTCCTTGGGTTGGCAATTCTGAATTTCAACCCCTTGATTCCTTGATAAGGGCTTATTACCATGACCTTGCTGAACAAAATCTTGGATTTGGCTTTAGAAAATCTTCCATAAAGGACACTTGTTGCTAGCGCGAAGCTCAGTAAACCAAACATGGCCTCAAAAGCTGCGAGAATACTGCTTAGCCCTTTCACAGGACTAATAAATCCATAACCGACGGTTGTTAAGGTTTGGGTAGAGAAGTAAAAACAATGCAAAAAGAAGTCAAATGAAGAGTGCTGATCTACACCACCGCTGAGTTGTTCCGGACCTGCAAGAAAATAGAAGCTTGCGAAAATTAGATTTACAATGAAATAGCCGATTACACCGTATAGAATAAGACGAGACCAATGAAGATTTAATAGCCAATAGTAAAAGCTAAACCCCTTCAGTCCTGCTCCTTTTTTAGTGACATTGAATGATCCATCTTCGAGGATCAATCGATCAATATCACTGAAGCTTTTGCTACCAAATCCGGTCTCTTCTAGTGCAGCTTTTAAATTTTTCTTTAAGCGATTTTCAGCCATTGGATAAAATTAGGAATTTGATAGCTATAGATTGTTAATTACATCATTCAACACTTCGCTTGTAATTTGGTTCTCTCCAGATACGATAATGTCTGTCTTCTTGTAAGTCCCATATTTCAAATGTGATTCCCAAACATGCTCGATAAACCAGTCTGGCTCTTCTCCCCATCGAGTTTCTCGCTTTCTTCTGACTAAGAATGTTTCCTTAGAAATTTCAATGGAAATAGTGGTGTCGAACAGCTCCAGTAGTGCGGTATTGGCAAAGATTAAAATTCCCTCCACAATAATGATGTCGTGGTCTTGATTGGTTTTGACGGCTTGAATCAGTTTTTTAAAATCTACAGACGTTGGTAGTTCCCAATCCGCTCGATCTTTGATTTTAGGAATCTGATCTTCAGGTAGAACAAAATCATCCATGTCAAGTATTAAGACACGTAGATCGCTAAATCGTTCCTTGATTCTTCTAGCCAGAGTTGATTTCCCTGATCTACTGCATCCGCCTATTCCTATGATTCGAGACATGATTCGAAGATATACTGTAAGAGACACTTGAGATACAATGCTTATCTTAAAAGCATGAAATCAGCAATCTCTAAATACCTCTATGAGTTTATCCTGCTGTTTGCGGCGGTTACGGCAAGCTTTTGGGTGGAAAATTATCGTGAGAATAAAAACGAGCAGGAGTCTATGAAAAAGCAGTTTGAAAAGCTGCTCAACGAATTTAAGCTAGTGAATGACTCCATGAGATCAATTGAATATGATTTGTATTTTGTTGATTTTAATAAGATCTGTTCGCTTATAAGAAATGATGACAATTATGTGCTTAATGATTCAACATTTGGATTCATTGCTGCACAACGTTTTTTATTGAAATCAGACTTTCTGGATGACTTATATAAAGCCTCTACCATAACAGAAAGGCAAGAGTATCGCCATGTTCAAAATGATACATTGGCATCTTTTTTCTTTCGTTTAAATGATTATGAGCTCGAAAATAGTCGCCTGATGGATTGGTCTTTTGAGTATGAGAAAGAGATTACGCAAATACTTCAAGATTATGATCTTCATACAAAGTTTTATACTCCATCAATTCCTGATTCTCTATTTCAAGTAATTGTTCCATACTTATCAGGTATTAAGTCTTCGGAAGAAGAATTGGCAAGGTGGAGGGCATTTACTCATGATCCTCGGTTTGAAGCTGTTGTTGGTAGGTTGCAATCCTTGCATTTGAATGCCTATTTCTTGCATGAGGAAACAATGAATGATTTTCATTCCAGCTCACCGATGATTGAGGCTGAAATTGAAGGATACTAACTCAAATGATTTAGTGTATTTGATAAGGGCTTAATTTATTCTGCATTTTGTTATTCTAGGCAAAGAATTGGTGATATGTCAGCAATTATCTCAATGGGATCTTTTCCTATATCAACGGTAATCCAAATACCTTCCAATGATCTTCATTTTCAGTAACTTTACCCTCCTTAAAATTGAAGCGACATGACCCCAGAAGTTGAGATTTATAAGCCCAAGAATCACATACGTATAGTAACAGCTGCATCCCTATTCGATGGGCACGATGCTGCAATCAACATTATGCGACGAATCATCCAGTCAACAGGCTGTGAGGTGATTCACCTTGGCCACAACCGTTCAGTTCAGGAAATTGTGGATTGTGCAATCCAGGAAGATGCTCAAGCCATAGCCATCACATCCTACCAGGGAGGACATGTGGAGTATTTCAAATACATGTTTGACCTACTAAAAGAACGAGGAGCAAACATCAAACTTTTCGGAGGAGGAGGAGGAACCATCCTACCGGAAGAGATCAAAGAACTTCATGATCATGGGATCACCCGAATTTACTCTCCAGATGATGGGAGAGCAATGGGACTTCAGGGTATGATCAACGACTTGGTGAAGCAAAGTGACTTTGCTGTTGGTGAAAACCTGAATGGCCAGGTAAAGAAAATCAGCACGAAAGATCATTCCGCAATTGCTCGAGTAATCTCTGCGGCAGAAAACTACCCCGATGATAATCGCGAGGAGATGGAAGCTTTAAGAAAGCAAGCATCAGAAACTCCGGTACTCGGTATTACTGGAACGGGTGGAGCCGGAAAGTCTTCTTTGGTTGATGAGTTGGTGCGCAGATTCCTTGTAGACTTCAAAGACAAAAACATCGCAGTAATCTCTGTCGATCCTTCGAAACGCAAAACCGGAGGAGCGCTACTCGGAGATAGAATCCGCATGAATGCGATTTTCAACAATCGCGTGTACATGCGCTCGCT
>CAZWLS010000038.1:0-18938 GCA_964634415.1 uncultured Roseivirgaceae bacterium
CTTATCACAAGGACTCTTGCAAGGCATTAAAATAGATGTTCTAGGTCTGCAAGAAGATTCATTTCAAGTTTCAGTTTTTCCTAATCCTACCAGTAAATGGATAGAGATTACCAACTCTTTGAACCAAGGAAACTGGTCGTACCGATTTGTTTCCCAAGAGGGGAAGCAATTATTGTATGAAGACAACTTGAACAGCACTAGCAAAATTCTTGATTTATCAAGTTTTAATTCTGGTGTATATCTACTACAAGTTACTCGCGAAGAACAAGCTAGAACTTTAAGAATCATCATTAACCACTAACCTAAATCCGCAATGAAAAATTTTATCGCACTTTTAGTGTGTTTGATGCCTTTGTGGCTTCACGCACAATCTTCACAGTTTAGATATCAAACGGTAGTCCGAGGAGATGATGGTGATATCTTATCAAATGCATCAACTACCCTTGATATATCAATCCTTCAATCTAGTGCCAATGGAAGTTCAGTCTTTTCTGAGTCGCATAGTGTAACTTCAGATGGTCAAGGGTTAGTTTCAGTTTTTATAGGATCTAAATCCAGCCTTGATGCAATTGATTGGGCAAACGGACCATTTTTCTTACAAGTATCTGTTAATGGAAGCACAGTAGGGACAACACAATTGGTTAGTGTACCATACGCGCTATATGCAGATATGGCAGAGAGCGCTACAACATTTGACTATGAGGATTTGGATAACCTTCCTGATATTTCAGGATGGGACTTAGATGCGTCTGATGATTTTGATGGCAATTATGAATCACTTTCAAATAAGCCAACAACAATAAGTACAGAGCAGAGAAACACACTAGATAATATTTCAGCGACAGCATCAATAAATCTGGATGATGTTTCAACTGATGTATCTGCAAATAATGCCAAAGTAAGTTTTCCGGGATTTGGTACTATACCTGGTACTGCTCTAGAGGCAGGAACTGATATTTGGACTCTTGACGGTAACAATGTGTTCTATAATGGAGGAAATGTTGGAGTAAACGTTCCAACAACAGCCAACTTTGGTAATTCCAATCTTTACGTTGGTGGAGGCATTAAGTATGGAGATTTCACTATAGCCACACTACCTCCGCAAGACGAAGGCCTTTTCTTTTATTTGAGCGATTTAGGTACTGGTTCTTTTGCATTTTATGATGGTACTGGTTTAAAACTGTTGAATAATACCTCTGTTTGGGCTGAGGCAAATGGTGATTTATTTGCATCAAGCAATGTCTATATGCAGCAAAGTCTAGGGGTCGGAGTGGATATTGTAAATGGAGAAGAGTTTGATTTTGCCACAATTAAACTCAAAGAAAATAACACGCGAATTTTGTTCGAAGACACGGACCCCGAAGGAGGTAGTAATCCATCCAATGATTGGCAATTAGTTGCTAATTCAACTCAAAACGGTGGACAAAACTATTTTGCTATTGAAGATGTAACAGGAGGTACACTTCCCTTTGCAGTCTCAGCAGGAGCTCCTGACAATTCATTGTACCTGGATCCTTCTGGTAATGTTGGAATTGGAACGGCTTCGCCATCAGCAAAGCTAGATGTAAACGGAACCATAAAGGCAGCGAATTTTGTAGGAGATGGTTCTGGACTTACTGGAATAACAGGGGGTACAGGAGGTGTAAGTAATGCGGGTTCTACGACAATCAGTGCTGGTACCGGTCAGATCGATTTTCAAGTTGGCGGCAATACGGAAATGGTCGTTGCTAACAATGGGAATGTGGGTATTGGGACTACGTCACCAGGTGCAGCTTTAGAAATTGATGGTGATGTAAAGATCACTGGGGGACTAAAGGTTGGAGGAAACATTGCTGTCGATGGGCAAATTGCTTATCAAACACGATCAGAGGTGGAATCGGCATCAACTACAAAAGAGTATGACGTTACATCTGAGAATATTCTGACGATTAACGTTGCAAATGGAGAAACTGTTAATGTCAGCGGTTTAACCGGTGCTGCTGTAGGACAGGTGATTACACTGGTGAATATTGGTACCGGAACATTAACGATACAGCATAATGGTACAGGATCTTTTCCATTCTTGCTAACAGGTTCTGCCAATGCAAATCTGGCATCTTATCAAAGTGCCACCGTACTCTTTGATGGTACCAATTGGTTTGCCTTATCTATTGTTAACTAAGAATTGAAGATCATGAGAAACTTAGTGAATTTCATACTGCTACTTCTTCCATTCTTGGCGATTAGTCAGGCTCCTGGAAAAATACATTTTCAAGCACTACTTTCAGAGCCAACAAGTGCCTTTGGGAGTAACGTTAATGTCAGCATAGCAATCAAAGATGCCTTAAATAACGGGAATACTATTTTCTCGGAACTGCAGACAATAGAGGTTGGAGAAACTGGCTTGCTTTCTTTTGATATTGGCGAATCTTCGAGTCTTCAGCAATTAGATTGGAGCACTGGCAGTCATTTTTTGGAAATTAGTATTAATGGCGAACTACTTGGGATTTCTGAAATAGTTAAAGTCCCTTATGCAAGTTATGCTTCAATGGCTGGAAACATCAATTCGCTTGACTATGATAACCTCGTTAATGCACCAGACCTTTCTAATGCTGATACAGATCCATCTGACGATTTTGATGGTGACTATTTGAACTTGACTAATTCTCCGCAGACCATCACGCAGGAAGAATCAGATAAAGTAGATTTAATTACAGCAACTAACTCTGTGGATTTAGATGAATTGGCTTCAAATGTATCTGTTAACAATTCGAAGGTTACTTTTCCAGGGTTTGGTACAACAGCAGGAACCGCCTTCATTCAAAAATGGTCCAAGGTGGATGGAAACCTGTATTATCCTGATGGAGGAGCTGGTATCGAGGTTGTTTCTTCCAGTGGTTCAGTTGCAGCGTTAACTATTAATCAAGGGATGAAGGTGGACAGGATAGTTCCAGCTAGTGCGACACCTGGTATGCTATTTCTAGATCAGGCATCTGGTGAATTTAAATACTTTAATGAGAATCTTGAATTGAAGGATTTGATACCTACTGAGACTGCTGTGTTTGGTGCAGGACTTGAAAATGCACGTGATGTGAATATTGGTTCAAGACTTGTTGTGGGGTCACAAGAAGTTCGCCCCCCAGGTGATGCCACTCTTGTAGTTGCTTCTAATACTCCAATCATAAGATTTGATGATACCAGTTCCTCGGCAAGTTTCCCTTTCAACGATTGGGAGATAAGAGCAAATGATACTTTCGAGGGCGGTGACAACTATTTCTCATTTGTGGATATAACGAATGTAGGAATGCCATTTAGAGTTGAGCCTGCCGTGCCATCAAATTCAATATTTATAGATAGCAATGGCGATATTAAACTTGGTGGAAATTCTGCTACTGCTAGACTTGATGCAGATGGGGAGGAGATGCGTGGCACCGCTTTTGTCGGTAATGCCAGCGGGCTTACAGGATTGTCCGGTATGGGTACCAGTACTGTTCAAAATACTGGATCAACCACTATTGCAGCAGATGATGACGACAATAATGACGGGTCAATCATTTTTGAAACGGCAAGTACCGGTCATATGGTGATAGATCAGGACGGACATGTTGGCATTGGTACTGCGCCAAGCTCAGAAGAGCGTTTAACAGTAAGTGGTGTTTCTCAAGCAAGCGAGATTTCTGTAGATCCATCGACAACCTCATTCGATGTTACAGGGATTGGAATTGTTGTTTTTACAGCGAAACCAGCAGGATTTGTACAACCATTTACATCAAATAGAGGTCAAGAATTAATCATAATTAACACTGGGACAGAGGCAATTGATATTTTTCATAGCCCGTCAGGGTTTACATCTATTCCACAATATGGAAGTATTACCTTGGTATTTTCAGATAATGGATGGATTGTGAAGTATCGTTCTATATGAAAATTATTATTTGGTATTTCAAAGACAACTAAGGCGGTATTAGCTAAGGCTATTAACGTTTATAAGGACAGTTCGAGTAGCTGTCCTTTTTTTTGATTCAATCAAAATGTATTTATTCAAGCTATGTCTGATTACCTAAATTGCAGGCATGACCCTACTTACCAATACGAACTCCTTTGCCAAGCAATTGTGTATTGCTGTATTTGCCATTTTTATCGGTTCTCAAATTACTGAGGGAGCTTTGTTGGTTCCTTATTGGCAATCGCTCTCTGCATCTGAATTCTATGCATACTATGCAGATTTTGGCCCAATGATCGGACGCTTCTACACTATACTGACCATTATAGCAGCCCTTATTTCCATAGCTGTAGCTGTCTTGTTTGCCACTAAGAAATACGAAGGATCCAGGTATGCGATTTTATCTGCAGTATGCGCTATTCTCTTTGTCTTATCGTTTTACGTCTACTTCAAAGGGACAAACGCCCGTTTTTATGAAATGGATTTTAGTGATGCTGATCTATCCAAAGAATTGATCACCTGGAGTACCTGGCATTGGGGAAGAATAGTTGTTGAAATAATGTCTCTGATATTCTTGATGATGGCTTTTGCTAAGTCTACAGTGAAAGGAAATAATTAAGAAAAATGAGTTTAGAAAATCATTCCTTCAAAAGTAGCTTCATGAGCTCTTCTGCAGATACACGTGCCTTTTTATCAATAAACATTCTTGGTGTTTCATCGCCAACTTCGTAAGTCACAGCCTGGGCACCGAATTGAGTAGCAAACCATCCGCTTGATGTTGGCGAACCAATACCAGATTCACTCACATTGGTTTTAAACCCTTCACCTATACTATCCTCAATATTGGATGTCCAAGTGCGGGTAAGATCAGGCATATTTAATGATACTGAATCTGGATTGTAGGTATAGTAAATATCAAACCACGTGGAATGGAAGTCCATGCCGAATACTACATTTCCTTTGCTCTCTTTAACGATATGTTCAGCGACCTGGCGTACTTCTGTTTGATTGTAGTAGGCCCAATCTCTATTCAAATCAACGCCACCTGTGCTGTGCCTCCAATGACCTTCATCAACCCCATCTGGATTTAATAGAGGGTAGACTAAAATTCGATACCTCTTTAGAAATTTCTTCGATTGAGAATTATTTAAAACCTCGTCAAGGAAAGATTTTAAAGCTAGAAATCCTGTCACTTCGGGCGGATGCTGTCTGCTTAAAAAGACTATTGTCTCTTTATTTTTTGATGAACCAATGTCCAATACCATCAGATCTCTTCCTTTTGTACTGGTGCCTGCAGATTTTAGATTTACTCGCTTATCCTGCGCCAACTGCATCGACCAATTTCTAACTCTTCGACTGTCCTGAATTTCCTGACCTGCTATCCATAAGGTGTCAGAAGAAACGTTTAACGAAAGATAAGTTTCAGTGCTATCGCTATTGTATTTAACCTTCGATTGATCCAAATTCTTCCATGATTCTCCGTCATTGCTAAGCTTAGGAACATAGCGGTGATTGTAAAGTGAGTAAGACAAATTGATTTGAATCTCCCTCGATTCATCAGCCCATATTTTGAAGGCATACCAAGGGCTATCGTTGATAGGCTCATTTTCTGGAGAGATGCTTACTTCATAGGTGTTCGCTTCTACATATTTAAACCCATTCATTCTTGCTGAATTGAAATCGTTTCTCACATAGACGCCTTGCTCCTCAAAAATCCCTTTTGATTGAAATTTTATCTCCCTATCAGAAGTATCCACCGGTCTTGGGAAATCATAGCTTTTAAGTTTTGTTTGAGAATTGACATCAAGACTTAAAAAGATAAGAATCAAAGCGATCAGCTTTAAGGGAAATATTTTCATAGCACTAGGTAGGTTTTACTTAATAAAACTAAGAATAAAATTGCTGCCTGTTTAAATGAACCATCATGGTCCTATCTTTAATTAGATTTCTGATCTCAGATTGATGAAAAATAATCTCACAGACGAATGAAAAGAATTTTTATTACTGGATCTTCTGATGGATTGGGGCAATTGGCGGCCAAACAACTAGTCAATGAAGGACACAAGGTAGTGCTCCATGCACGAAATGATGGAAGAGGTAAAGATGCTATGAATGCCGTTCCAGAAGCAGAGGGTGTCTTGATTGCAGATCTTTCAAGCATGGATGAAACCAAGCAATTGGCGACTTCAGTGAATGAATTAGGGAAGTTTGATGTGATCATTCACAATGCAGGTGTTTATCAAGCCCCCAGCGAATTAATCATCAATGTCAACATTTTGGCTCCATATATTTTGACATGCATGATAAATCAACCTCAAAGGCTTATCTATTTAAGTTCAGGATTACATAGTGGTGGAGAACCAAAATTCAAAAAGCTAGCTGAGAGTAGCGCTGATATAAACTACTCTGATTCCAAACTTCATGTAGTACTGCTTACTAAAGCTGTGGCGCGACTGTGGCCTGATGTATATTCTAATGCAGTTGATCCGGGTTGGGTGCCTACGAAAATGGGAGGGGCAGCTGCTACCGACAATCTGGATAAAGGTTATCAAACACAATGTTGGTTAGCTACAAATGATAATACAGAAGCAAGGGTCAGTGGAGGTTATTTTTACCACGAGCAACAGCGATCCTATCATTCAGCAGCAGATGATGTGAATTTCCAGGATGAATTTTTGAGAGTGTGCGAGCAGCTTACTGAAGTTAAGTTTCCAGGCTGATCCTGCTTCGGATAGTAAAATAAACTAGCAAAAGACTACTCTTTTGGTATGTTTATGACTGATACACCTTTCGTTAGATCATAGCCAGAAATTCCGCCATTGAACTCCACTGGAATTGACTTAAGCCCGCCATTCTTCGTAGGTTTTAATACATTAAAATGTAAATGTGGTCCCTGAGAAAATCCGGTATTTCCACTTATTCCTATGGCTTGACCAACCTTTACAGTATCTCCAAGTTTTACTAAGCTCCCTTGATAATACAGATGAACATATTGGGTGAAAATGCTGTGTTCCGGATGAAATACTGTAATGAAGTTAGCCCTATCCCGATAATCTCTGCCACCACCATTATTATTATAATCTTTAATAACTCCGACGACATAGCCATTAGCAGCGCAGTACACGGTGTCACCTATGTTTAAATCAAAGTCGATACTATACTTACTATACTCGGAATCGTGCGAGAAACCTCCATTGTAGCCTTGGTTAATTTTATACTTTTTGTTGGCTTTTATTGGTAGTGCGAGCACAACATCCTTAGGTGTTACTTCCTCAAGCGTACTAAAGGCCGAACTAAAGCTGATGTTCAGATTGGAATCGTAATCATTTATGATATTGAAAAGCGTATCCTGTTTAGGCTTCAGCCATACAAACTGATTTTGTTTTCTTTCGGAGTCTTTAAGTGAAATGCCGACTCTTAATGGACAGTGTAAGGGGTTTCTGATGTCAAAGCTGATGGAGTCTACACCAATTTCATACGTTCTGTAAAATGAAAATTGATAGTATTTCTTTTGCTCCATTTTGCATCCATAAGTTGTGATGATGAATAGGAGTATAAGCACTCGTAGAAAATTTTTTTTCATAATCTAAAATGCGATTTCAGTTGTGGCTATTTGTTGTAATCATAATACTTGACAAGTATACCTATTTGACTGTTGCTATCGATTTTATTTGCGAATTAACTGGCTCTAAGCTGCTATCCTAATCAAATGAAATCTCTTTGGTATGTGTATTTGCTAATTTCTTGATCGAAATCAAGTGTCATTGTCCAATGACGCTCCAATCTTTGTCTCTCATAGAAGCTTCTAAAAATATGAAAGAGACTATCAGACAAGCTTATAATCTTTTAGCAAAGCAGTACAATGCATTGATTGATCATAAGCCACATAATGCATATTATGATAGGCCAAACGTTATGAAACTCATAGGTTCATGCGATGAGAAAGTAATTCTAGATGTAGCATGCGGCCCTGGTAAATATGCGGAGGAGTTAATGCAGAAAGGTGCAGAGGTGGTTGGTTTCGATATTAGTTCTGAAATGATAAAGCATGCAAAAGAGCGCAATAAAGGGAAGGGTGAATTCTTTGTTCATGATATGGAACAACCTCTAGTTCAGATCAAGGATAGCACTTTTGATGTCGTTGTATGTGCTTTAGCACTTCATTACGTACAAGACTGGAATCAAACAATCCAAGAGTTTTATCGACTATTAAAAGAAGATGGAAAGCTTATTATCTCAATCGAGCACCCATTTTATGAATTTAATTACTTCCAATCAAAAGCCTATTTTGATGTCGAACCTGTCAAGTGCACTTGGAATGGATTTGGTGAACCTACAGAAATGCACAGCTTTAGAAGATCACTAGGAGATTGTATTGCACCAATTGTCAACAATGGTTTCTTTATTGATCAGTTAATAGAACCGAAGCCTGTCGATGAATTTGAAGTGCACGACCCTGTGTACTTTGCGAAATTGAATCAGTTTCCCGCATTTTTATGTATTAGTGCTGTCCGTCGCTAAAGCATAAGCTCATGTACTGGTTGTTGGTTGTTAGTCAGTTTGTTCAGCACAATTAAGTTTAGTATTTATACTCTTTTTAGTAATAAATGATATATTTACCTTGTTTATTACGAAAAAGAGAGGAAATGAAAAAAATTACTTTAGGAGCATTTGAGGAATTAGTACTTCTTACCACAGGAGTACTTCAAGACAATGCCTATGGAGTTACAATTAAGTTGGAACTTGAAAATCAACTCAATAAAAAAATAAGTCTTGGTGCACTGTATGCTGCACTTCAACGCTTAGAAGAGAAGGGATGGGTTAGTTCGCGTATAGGAGGGATAACAGAAAAGCAAGGAGGAAGAAGAAAACAATACTATGATGTCACCAAAGAAGGAGTGGTTGTACTGAATGAAGTAAGGAATATGCGTAATGAACTTTTTAGTCGTCTTCCTCAGGCTAAAATCAATTGGTTAAAATCATGAACTCAGGGCATAAAAAGGTGTCTCCACCCAGGCTTGCTCAATGGCTATTGAAAAGCTTCTGTTCGTATGATTTTCACTCCACAGCTCTCTGGGACTTGGACGAGCTATTCAAATCAAATGTGAAAATCAAAGGAATACGAAGAGCCAGGTTCATGTACTTAATGGAAGTCCTTAGCATCATAATCCATCTATTTTTCAAAGGGAAAAGTCAATACTCAGTTAATAAAATCGCTATGTTAAGACACAATATTCTAATTTCAATAAGAGGCTTTAAACGTTTTAAAAGTACCTTTTTCATCAATCTATTTGGGCTGGCTAGCGGATTGGCTAGTGCCATTTTAATTTACTTATGGATTGCTGATGAAATGAAAGTAGATAGCTTTCATGAGAATGATGACCGTTTGTATCAGGTAATGCGCAACAGTCAAAGACCTTCTGAGATCAAAACTGCGTCACGTACTCCGATCCCTCTGGCATCCTCAATGCGCGAAGAACTCCCCGAGGCTGAAATGGTTCTGTACATCAGACGACCATCCGAGGGAATTGTTACTGTTGACGAAACTCATCTTAAAGCCGACGTATTGTTGGGAGGGCCTCGATTTTTTGAACTGTTCACCTTTCCACTCAGGCACGGTATCAGAGAAAGAGCTTTTACTAACACAAAGTCTGTTGCCCTTTCCACTGAATTTGCAGAAAAGCTGTTTGGTAGCGCAGATAATGTCATTGGTAGGTCTATCCAATTGAAACATTACGCCCATAAGGGATCTCTTGAAATTTCAGCTGTATTTGAAAAAATCCCTTTCAATTCGACACTTCAGTTTGATATGGTGATCGACATGGAGCTATTTACCACTAATCATCAATGGGCGGTGGACTGGAATGGCGACGAAGCAGAAACGTATGTTTTACTGGCTGAGGGAACAGATGTGGAAGCCTTTAATGACAAGATTCGGGGCTATTTGGAAGAGAAAGAACCTGAAGATCGGAAGGGGTCGGAGCTCTTTTTACAGAAGTATTCGGAAATTTATTTATATGGTGAGTACAAGGATGGCCGACCTGTAGCAGGTAGGGCTAGCTACGTGCACTTGTTTACTTACGTGGCAATTTTTCTTGTCTTAATCGCCTGTATCAACTTCGTCAACCTTTCTACAGCGCAGGCCTCACAGAAAATGAAAGAGATTGGTATTAAAAAAACATTAGGATCAAACAGGAGTACATTAGTAAGTCAGTTTCTTACTGAAACTATTATAATGTCCCTTATTTCAGTACTTATTGCCTTGGCTATTGTTGCGCTATTACTCCCAGGGTTCAATGAGTTGGTGTCCAAGGAACTCACACTTCAATTTAATTTGGTCAATAGCCTAGTGATTTTAGGGCTTACGATGGTTGTTGGTATTGGTGCGGGAAGCTACCCTGCCTTTTACATATCAGGCTTCAGCCCCATAGTTGTACTAAAAGGATCAACTTTAAGTGTTGGTACGCGAAAATCATTCAGTGAGACCATGATTAGAAAATCTCTGGTCATCTTTCAGTTTACCATATCTCTAATTTTTGTCATTGCTTTTGTGGTGATCAATAGGCAACTCACATTTGTACAGACCACGGATATAGGTTACGATCGGGATGATCTGATTTCTTTTAAAATGAAAGGCGGATATGGATACAGGCCCAAAACATTTATAGCTGCTTTGGAAAATATTCCAGGAGTGGTTTCAGCTACCAATATGACGCAGGGTACCATTGTAGGAAATCAGGGCTTTGGTGGTGGATTTACCTGGGAGGGTCAAACTCCAGAACAAGATATTATGTTTGGAAGACCTCAGGTTGGGAATGGTTTTGTGGAGACCCTTGGTATCGAACTTTTGGAAGGACGAGACTTTTCCAGTGAGTTCGGGGGTGAGGATGCTAAACTTATTATCAATAAGGCTACAGCTGATTTGATGGGGATGGACAATGTAGTCGGCACTACAGTCATGGATTCTGATGAGCCCAAACAGATCATTGGTGTCGTAGCCAATTTTAATATTCATTCACTAAGGGAAGATGTTTTACCTACGTTCATTCGCTATTATGAGAATGGAGGCACCGTCATGTTGAGGCTTATGGATGGAGTTGAACAGGAAACGATTGAGAAGATCGAAGACTATTACAATGAAGTTCATCCAGATTATCCATTTGAGTTCACCTTTATTGATGAGGAGTATAACGACCTTTATAGTGCGGAAACTCGGGTGGCTAAACTCTCTTCTTATTTCACGGCCATAGCAATAATAGTTTCATGCTTAGGAATCTTGGGACTTGCATCTTTTACTGTTAGAAAAAGAAGAAAAGAAATTGCCATCCGGAAACTACACGGCTCATCCATTGGATCAATCGTACGGTTACTCTCCGTTGATTTTATTAAAGTGATCGCAATGTCCATTGTTATAGGAGTTCCAATAAGTTATTTCCTGATGCAAAACTGGCTGGAAGGTTTTGCTTATCGCATCGGTTTGGCACCAAGGTATTTTATTATTGCCGGAGTGCTCATGATACTTGTAGCTTGGGTTACAATACTGTCGCAAGCTGCGAAATCAGCCAAGGTCAATATCGCAGAGAGTTTGAGAAATGAATAGGTTTAAATCCAGTTTATGAGAAAGCTTCAAATAATAGGGGCTTTGATTAAGTCAACCTTGAATCTGATTCTTTCTGAAAGTGTGCCGAAATGTAAATGCTGAAATCACTTAAAATATGACAGCTGATAATTGTTGATCAGTATCCATAATTAATTCAATTTTTCCAGTAAACTTTTTGTAAGAGAAGAATAGATGGTGTTTTGGATACTAAGCTTTTCAAGTATTTCAATTGCTTTTTCCTGGTATTGCCCATAGAAGTAGCTTATTTCAGAATCACCTTTATTAAATATTTACTTTCTAAGTCCTTTATTTGACTCGGATTAGTAAAATTCAGATTATGAGTTTGCCATTCTTTAGTGGGAATAATTACTCCACTATCTGATTTCAAGGGCATTATGAAATCTTTGATGGTATTTTCCCATCTAAATCTATAGCCCTGATCCACTTGACTGACAGTTAAAACTGGAATGTTTACTGTTCTTAAATATTGATCAAAGAAAGTTGAATAGTCCTTTTTTAAACCTTCACTCAAATAGTTCAGTAAACCATCTGTATCAATAAAAGAATGCCTAAAGTTTTCTTGGATGCTTTTTAAAGTTTCAAACCAAAGCTCATCATCAGATACTATATGGCGCAATGTGTTGAGCATTAAGGCTCCCTTATAGTATTTATCTTCGATTCGATAATGAAAGTGGTTAACTCCTTCGATACCAACTATAGGGTGATCGTTTTGGATGTCTTCTTTTTTTACGTTCAGGTATTCTTGACCTAAATCATATCCAAGTGTTTCTTCAATGTAAAGCGATTCCGCGTATGTGGCAAATGCTTCATTGATCCAGATGTGTGCATTGTCAGTTATACTAACACTATTGCCCCACCACTCATGCGCGGCTTCATGTAAAATCAATCGATCATCAAAATTTTGACCAACTGCAACACAACTTTGATGTTCCATAGGATATGGTGACTGAACTACCTTAAAACCGTCTTCCCAAAAAGGATAGGGACCAAAATAGTCTTCATATACTTCCAACATTTTTGGTACCATTTTAAGCTTTTTCTGAGCCAAGTCTTGATCCTGTTTTAGGAAGAAATATTCCAACGTAAGTTTTTCCCCATTTCTACTTGAATACTCCTCAACACTTTTTTTGTAATTGCCAATGTGAACTGCAATGTTGTAGTTGTTAATTGGGTTGCTAACCGTCCAATGGTAGGTCAGCTTTTCACTAATCAAGGAGTCAATTTTAGTTAGGATTCCATTGGAAACAGCAACTAAGTTTTCTGGGACAGCAATGCTGATTGAAGCACTGTCTGGCTCGTCGGATAAGTGGTTTTTTGAAGGCCACCAACCTTTGGGTCCGTATCCCTGGCAGAGCGATTGAAGGAATGGTATGTTCTGATCGTCTGTTTGCCATATGAAAGCGCCTGCCCAAATATCGAAATTCAAATCGAGGGGCCTTCCTTCGTAACTGATTACAATTGAGTAAGTCCCACCTGCTTCCAATGGGTGTTCAAAATTGACATAAAGGGCATCTAAATCCCTCTCATACGTTAGCTCTTGATCATTGAGTCTGATGTTGTTAATATGGAGATATTCATAAAGATCCAGACGTATTTGCGAAGAAGATCTAATCATTTTGAAAGTGATCCTTGAACTTCCTTTTAGTCGCTCTTTTTGAGGATCGATCTCTAGATCCAAATCGTAGTGGCTAACGTCGTAACATTGGTAATTGGTGGACAAAGAACCAAAAAGTGTATCTGCTCTATTGAATGCATAAGTGCTATGATCACCGATTTTCAGCAATTTGTTGTCATTCAAAGGCGCTAACTTGTTTGTTTCTTCTGCAATGGTTTTTATGATTGGCTTACTAGCAAACGATTCATCTATTAGCTGTTGATCATTTGAAACACTTTTAATGTCATTAAAATATTTCCAGTATGTTGAATCATATGGTTCTTTTCTGTTGATAAGTCCTTTCTTCTTCTTCAATTTATCAGGTGAGACATTTGGTACATTTTGCGTTTCCACATTGTTAATCAAGAGTTCCGTTGAAAACGTGGCTTGGGAAGAAATTTTGTTTTTTGTAAGATCGTAACATCGAAAGTCAAACCTCCTAAACGAGTAATACGGATATAGTTCCCCATTGACCTTTCGATATTCGTAAGTCTGATGATCTCGAATTGCGCCACATTTCTCCCCATCAGTATTTATCTTCTTCCAGGCATAATTATCATGATCGTTTTCTTCCGACATCAAAATCAGTTCGTTTTTGTAGACGGAATAATCTTCAATATCAATAAATAGTCGTAGCTCTCTTCGGGGGTTGACATTGGATAGTACGTAAACCATCCGATCATTGAAGTATGTTATTTTTTCTATCTCTAAGGGCAGCTTCCAGATAGAAGTCTTATGTTTCTTAGCTAGAGGAATCAAATTAATGCCATTGTTAAGAAGTAAAAGCAAGTGATTGTGCCCATCCTTGGTGGCGATAAACTGATCCGTATTTTTCTGCTTGTCATATACTTTTCTGAATTGAGGAATGACTATTTCCTTAAAACTTTTAGTTAGACTGTTGTCATATACTTCTACCGCACATTCTAAGACACCTGTTCTTTGGGAGTTACTAGTATGAATTTCCCTATAAAATCCATCCAGTCTAAAAGCATTTGTGGGGTATCCATTTTCGTTCTTAATTTTTTCTAATGCCAGATTGAATATGTCGTCTGCGGTAAAACGTCTTTCATTAACAGATACTTCTGAGAGGTTTATAACGGCCTCCTGTAGACGGATTATTAATTCGCTTGTCAATTCATCTACAATACCATAAAAATTCTTGTATCCCACATGAGATACAGTTAGTGTATCACTTCCGAAATTGGAACTAACATTCAATTGAAATTGGCCTTCTTGATTAGCAATTGTACCTATTGCCTTGCCTTGAATGAAAATTGAACTGAAAGGAAGCGGTGCTCCTGTTTCAGCGTTCAGAACAGTTCCCTTAATTATTTTGAATTCATTCTGAGCTTGTCCTGAAAGAAATATGCAAATGCATACTAGCGCCAAAAGTAATTTCATAGGTTCTTTTTGATATGTAATACACTTAAGAATGCCAGTCGTTCATTACATATTAGGATATAGATTAAATGCCAATGTTTAGCACACTCCTAATTACCTACAATATTCAGATATAGCACATGTATCCTTCTTACAATAATTCGATATCAGTTAACTAAGCAATTACATGTGCTATATCATTTGTTGTTGGCAGTTATTTACTCCGTTTTAAATGTTGGTCTTTTAATTTCCTCCATGCAGTTTGGATTTGGTTTCGCTGATGGATTGTTGAAAAAATCATTAGCAGCTTGCATAGCGCACGGATTGCTCCAGTTGGTAGTAGGACCATGTTTCCAACCTTTAAAAATCAAGTGAAAACTATTGCTAAGATTTTTGGTCATTGATTCGGCCCATTTGACAGGCGTCAATTCATCATATTCCCCGTTTATTAAAAGCACGGGTATGTCGCTTTTTACAGCCTTATTCTCAATCTCAGCTACTTTTTTAACACCCCAAATTTCACACACTTCCTTGTCATACGTCGCAGGCGACAATCCTTTAACTGATGGATATTTAGTGGTTTCAGTTGTGATAACTTCCTGAGAATTAAATGGGTATTCTTCGGCACACCAAACCGATAAACGCATACCAGTTCCAATTCCACCACCGGGTTTTTGGAATACGGATTGTAATTGTTGTTTTACAGAGGATAAGTCATTATTGAGTATTTTATTTATTTCGAAAGGGATATTGGGGACATCTCCTGTTCGAGCAGAAGAGAATACATTTATCAAGTCTGCACCTTTTAGATAAAACGTTTCTAACTTTCCATTTTCTGGGTTTTCTACCTTCACTTCGAGTGGATTGTTTGTTTTATCTTCTAAATATTTTAAGAAGCGATTTTTAATATTTGGGAAGGCTGTATTACAATCTGTATCCGTTTCGCAATCAGCTAGCAGTTTGTCAACGGTTTCTAAAAGATTGTTCACACTTTCTTCATCAAAAGAAGCTTCTAATGGAAGTGGGGAATCCATTACTACACTTCTAATTTTATCCGGATAATCGCGCATTAAAACCTGACCTATTTTAGTGCTATAGGACATAGTAAGTAAATTATATGCTTCAATCTCTAATACGCTCATTAGGTCGTTAATATCAGCAGCAATATCGTTTGTTGTATAACTGCTAAGATCATTACCGTCTTTTTCTAATTTTTCCTTACAATCTCTAGCAGCTTTTTGGAAAAGGCTATCCGTTTTGGTTTCATCAAAATCTGGATGATTATATAGGGAAATCGCCTCTGACCATTCCGGGCAATCTAAACTTGGCTTTGCATATTGAGTTCCCCTTTGTTCAAATAGAATCAAATCTCGATCATCAAGATATCTGTAGTATGCCATATACTGTGATGCGCGCATAGAAGTATAACCAGGACCTCCAACGGTATATAAAACTGGATCAGGTTTTGGGTTATCACTTCGGCTTTTGAAAATATAGACTGGAATTTTAATTGTTCCACCTTTCGGGTTTTGCCTGTTTTCCAACACTTCGAGATAGCCAAATGTGTATTGCTGTCCCTTTTTAATTTTATGAGTTGTTTTTTTTGATTCTTTAAACTTTGGTTTAAAGGTCGTTTTTGTTTGTCCGAAACAATTGATGCAAAGCAGAATTGCTAGAACGAAATTTAGTTGATTCTTTGAATTATTCATTGTCATATTATTTGCTGAGTTTTTCTCCTTTCCATACGGCTAGAAAGTCTTTATCTAGGGAATGCGTAGTACCGTATAGTATACCTTCCTGAAGGCAAAATGAGGTATTGTAGGTACCCGAATTGTCTCTGGACACAAGTGCCACATAAATAGTTTCTCCAGATACATTTATTCTACCTTCTCTTATTTTGACACCCTCTCTGTAAAAGGTTCCTTCTATGGAATTTTCTCCTACAGATGATATGACCATTTTTGCGAATTTATCATCGCTAGGGTCTTGTGGTGTCATATCTAGATTCCATGAACCTACTAAGACATCTAGGTTCATTTTGCTAGGTTGAGCATCAGCTATATTGGTATAAAGCATGAATAAACTAATTGTCAATAGATAGTCTAATTTCATTTTTTGTAGTTTTTGATTTGAAACAAACCTAGAAATTCAAAAACGAATATGGGTTTCAATTTTATAGTTGAAACCTATTCAATAAGCTAGAAATGTGTCTTTTAGAAAATTGACACTATCACTCCTCATGTGGAGTGTCGAACTAGTTATTATTTGTTTTTAACCAGTTTTCAATAACCGATAGAAAACCATCACATCGCTTCGGAGGAAGTGTTTTGTTATAAAATTCATAAAAACCTCCAGTTTCACATTCCTGAATACTGTGGTTACAATTTGGGAATGATACTACGGTTAAATCTCCATGAACGCCTATTGTCTTTTCATATAAAGACTTAGTTTTTCTCCAATTGATATTCATGTCTTTTTCACCAAACAATGCCAAAACTGGAATTTTTACGTTCGATAAAAGCTCTTCAAAATTTTCAATATTAACAGGTAATCCAGTTTTTGGGTCAAGTTTTCTTTTCATCAAGGGCTTTTGAAAACCATTGTAAACTTCCTCGTTCATTCCGCCAAAATTTTGTATCATGAAACTCAACCAAAAACTATTGTTTTGAAGCGCTTCGGTAGCATCAAGGTATTCTTCGTAGCTACCACCTGAATGTGCAATTTTTATCCCTTCTAACCATTGATTTACAATCAAATCAATGGAGTCATTTCTTACCCCGTTAATTCGAAGGTTTTCTCCAAGAAGGTAGCTAAAGTTCTCTTGATGGTCGCCTCCACTTACCGAAATCCAAAACGCTATTCCTTCGTATTGATTGATTACCATTGGATTTACCCATCCAGCTCTACTACCCCCATATAAGCCTATCGCATTAGATCCTGGTATTTTATTTTTTTTCAAGGCAGTAATTGCAGCGATAGCTTCCAATGCACTTTTATCAATAGTTTCATTAATATCAAAATTACCTCCACTTTTTCCACATCCCTTTTTATCCCACATGTAGGTGGCGTACCCTGCTTTCACCATTGTTTTTCGCACATCTGAGTATTTATTTTGTGCTACAGCATTGGTTCTTCCAGATCCATGTAGTAGCAGTATAACTCCTTCAGGCTCTTGATCTTTTGGAAGATCTAATACACCATTTAGAACCACTCCTTCAAATTCGAATTCAAAGATTTGCGTATCACTAGTTGACTTTAGTTTTTTGATTGTAAATGCCACAAATAATGCAGCACATAGAATTCCTAATAGCTTAATGATTTTTTTCATCATTATTACTTTTTCAGATTATAATAATTTTAATTAAACAGCATAGAGGTTCAAGGAGGTCCTAAGCCGCTATGCTCTACACCTTGGAATAAGCAGTTATTACCCTCTTATTTTTTTAAGTTGCTAGTGGCAGGTTTAATTTTCCGTCTTTTTATAATGTAGAATGCGACTATCAAATTTGGTATCCAACTTACCCAGCTAACTACAAGGTATGCTGATTCAAATTCTCCTAATATGTAGGTAAATAATGGTAACCAGAACCTTAGGGTAACGGCTGAGAAACAAACTGCATAACTATACAGCATATTATTTTGGTGTTGTTCAATACTGCCTCTCTTTATTGCATTGTAGGCTAAGAAAGTTGTCGCTAACCAAACTAATCCACTCAACGAAAACCCAATAACATTACTTACACCGCCAGTTGCAAATTGAGCAATATAAATTCCACAAATACCACTTATGAAGACAGAGAAGATATATATCTTACCAATAGTTCTGTGCAGTTTTATCCTTTTTCTTCTAAGTTTAGCACTGAATTGAGTCCAACCTATCAATAAGGCAATTCCGCCTAAAATAATATGACCATAAAAGCCAACATTCCAAATTTGGTTGGTCAGTAATTCTTCTGTCTTAGATGATAATAATCCAAATCGACGGTCAATTATAAAATATAGAACAGGATATAGGCCTATTAAAACACAGAGCGAGCTAAATATCCACCAGATTGTTCCATTAATTAGTTTATTCATATTTTCTATCGCTTAACTCGCAATTACTTACGTCATTAGTTTAGTGATATACTATTGACCTGAATTTCGATACTTTTCAATAATCGCGGCATTGACCCAATAAATGTCATTTTTCCCATTTCCCGGATTCTTGTTTGAAGTTGAGAAGAATGATCTTTTCGATTCCTTGTTATCTATAATTCGGTCTGACGTAAAGAAGAAGAACTTGCCATCAGGCGATACAATTGGGCAAAACTCATTGCCTGTTTTATTGATTTCTTCGTTCATTCTGATAGGTAAGGTCC
>CAZWLS010000039.1:0-18445 GCA_964634415.1 uncultured Roseivirgaceae bacterium
CATAAGACCCAATTTCACTAAACTAAATTCATCGCGCAAAAAATTTTGACCGTCTTCTTGATTCCTCCAAACCATATCACCACGATAATATCCTACTTTAGCGATTACACTCATCCAGCTCTTTTGATTTAATTGATATCCCAAATCGACACCACCATATCTATACTTCAATTCAAAAGTGTTGGGGAAAATTACAAAGGACTCCACCGAACCTTGAAAATCATTTCGACTAAACCCTAGCATCCAACGTTCATACTGAATTCCAACCCCAAAAACACTGAAAATGTTGTGATTTGGTGCACTTGCTTCCCAACTTATACCACCAGTCAAGTAAGCACCAAGAAAATGTGTTGGAGGTTCTACATTTACAGTATCTACAGCTACACTATCCAATTCTTGTGCGGTAGCAAAGCCAAACCCAAAGCATAATATCCAACATATTTTTTTCATATTTATTAATCTTATGTGCTAAAATTAACAACAAGATGCAACCCCTACTCCCTTTGCTAGTCTTTACATCGAACTAACCTAAAAATTGGAAGCGAACACTATAAATATTCATGCCGACCTGATAGCTAGGTGTAGAAACGAAGATCGTTCAGCTCAGTTTGAGATTTACAAACTGTACAATAAGGCGATGTTTAATACAGCACTGAGGATAACGGGAGATGAAAATGAAGCTGAAGATGTACTGCAGGATGCATTTGTTAGCGCATTTCAAAATCTTAAAAGTTATCGTGAAGACGCATCATTTGGAGCCTGGTTAAAGCGAATCGTGATCAACAAAGCGCTAAATCAAGTTCAACGGATAAAAAAAGACTTGATGTTGGCGCAGGACATGAAAGAAGAGGTCAGCGAATATGAACCTGAAAAAACTGAACCGAATTATTCAATTGAGCAGGTTCAGCGAGCAATGAACGAATTGCCATCAGGATTTAGAACGGTACTATCTCTTTATTTATTTGAAGGATACGACCATAAAGAAATTAGCGAAATACTGGGCATAACAGAGTCAACTTCTAAGTCTCAGTATAAAAGAGCGAAAGACAAATTGAAAATGATTGTAAAACAGGAGGTGAATTATGGGTGATCAACTTGAAAATTTTATCATGGCCAACAGAGAAGAATTTGACAATGCTTCTCCAAGTGAAAATACTTGGAAAGGAATTGATCAAAAGTTGAGTGATAAGCACAGCATTTGGCCCACTGTATGGAAAGTAGCTGCTATGATTTTTATGGTATCTACAATTTATCTGATGATTGATAAGCGTCAATCTGAAGAATTAGATGGACCGACGCTTAGCGATGAATTTACACAAGCTGAAGATTACTATGTGACTTTGATTGCACAACGTAAGCAAGCCATTCAAGAACAACTTACCCCTGAACAACATGAACAATTTTTGGTAGAAATCGACCAACTCGATTCCATGTATATAGAATTAAAGAAAACCTACCAATCCAATGCTTCCAATGACCGTGTGATGGATGCAATGATCAGCAACCTGCAGCTGAGACTTGATATCCTAAACAAACAACTGGACATTTTACAAAACATCAAAAACCAAAACAATGAAAAAGACATATCTATTGAAATATAAAGCAGCAGCACTTTGCATTCTACTAGCCTTCTCTGCAGTAGCAGGTAATCAGGAGGAGAAGAAAAAGTATGTTGAAAAAAACTACAGCGTTAGTGCTATCACCAAACTAAGAGTAAGCAACAGGTTTGGAAAAGTAGAGATCAACTCTTGGGAAAAAAATGAGTTTGATATCAAGGTAGAAATAATTGGTAAAGGTAGAAATGAAGAAAGGGCTCAAAGAATCCTAGACGCTATTGAAATCGATATCACCGAAGGATCCAGTGAAATTGTTTTTGAAACGGAAATCTCTAATACTAAAAACAAAAATCAGGAAGGATTTGAGATCAACTATACAATTTATATGCCGGATACTAACCCGCTAGATATTAAGAATAGCTTTGGAGATGTAACAATGGGCGATCGCAAGAACGAATTGGACATTATCGTCTCCTATGGTTCGATGCGAGTAGGTGACGTCTCCGGCGAAGCACAGATCAAACTATCTTTCGGAAGTGGCAGCGTGGGAAGTATCGAGGATGGAGAGGCCACAATCAAGTATAGTAAGTTTGATATCGACGGGGCTTCTAAATTAGAAATGACTCAAGGTTTTTCTGAAATAGAAATCGGAGAAGTGACCGATTTGGAAATTGAGAGTAAATATGGAAGCGTAGAAATAGAAAAAGCAGAAACTGTAGATGCTGACGCACACTTCTCAGGATTTGAGATTGAGGAACTCACTGGCAGCCTCGAACTCGACTGTAGCTACCTTGGTAATTTTAAAATTGATAAGCTAGCCAAGTCTTTCAGCCTTGTAGATATTGACGGTAAGTTCGGTTCGTATGAAATCGGGCTTGAAGAAGGAATGAATGCCGATATCAATGCGGAGTTCTCATTTGCTGATTTAAAGTACTCCTCAGATGTTGACGCCACATTTAATTATCGTGTAAAAGAATCAAATAAAAGCACATACAAAGGAAGAATAGGTCAGGGAGATTCAAACAAAATGATTCGTATTGATTCAAATTACGGCAGCCTCAGGTTGAAAATGGACTAATAGCTACTCTCTTCACATACCGAAAGACATGCTCATTTACCGAGCATGTCTTTTTATTTTCTAGTCAATTCAATTCTTGGTAGATTTCTCATCTAAATATTTACACCCTATGAGAAGTATACTCACCATTATTATTCTAAGCGTGGCAATTTTAGCCAGTGCCCAGGATCGAATGATCCCAACAAATGAAACAACCTCAACCAAACATCAAGTAACGATAAAAGGAAATGCAGTTTCTTACACTGCTACCACAGGCACACAACCTGTGTGGAACACGGAGGGAAAGGCAATTGCTGCTGTTCATTTTACCTATTACGAACGCTCTGACATAAGAAATCGAGCAGCAAGGCCTCTTGTAATTTCCTTTAATGGAGGACCAGGATCTGCCTCAGTTTGGATGCACCTCGCATACACTGGTCCAAAGATTCTAAAGGTCGATGATGAAGGATTTCCTATTCAACCTTATGGTGTAAAGGATAATCCCAATTCTATTCTAGACGTAGCTGACATTGTTTTTGTAAATCCTGTAAACACTGGATATTCTCGAATTATTGATACAGAAAATACAAGTAGGGAATTCTTTTTCGGCGTGAATGAAGATATCTCATATTTGGCTGAATGGATAAATACGTTTGTGACTAGAATGAACCGTTGGGAATCTCCAAAGTATCTGATCGGTGAGAGTTACGGCACTACCAGAGTATCTGGCTTAGCACTAGAGCTTCAAAACCGACAGTGGATGTATCTTAATGGAGTTATTCTTGTTTCTCCTACTGAACTTGGCATCCATAGTGGAAGAGGTAGAAGAGATGGACCTCTTGGTGCTGCATTACGTGTACCATACTTTGCCGCAGCTGCTTGGTATCATCAGAAACTTCCGTCAGATCTTCAAAGCAAAGACTTATTAGAGGTACTGGATGAGGTTGAGAACTATTCAGTACAAAAGTTAATGCCTACACTTGTGAAGGGTGGATTTGTAAGTAATGAAGAAAAGAAAGAAGCAGCTAAAATGATGGCTAGGTACTCAGGAATATCTGAAAAAGTAATTTTGCAGTACAATTTGGACGTTCCAACTTCATTCTTCTGGAAAGAACTATTAAGAGATGAAGGTTTTACAGTTGGTCGTCTCGACTCCAGATATAAAGGAATTGATCGCACAGATGGTGGCGAGAGACCTGACTTTAACTCGGAGTTAACAAGCTGGCTTCATGCATTCACCCCAGCAATAAATTATTACTATAAAAATGTATTAAAGTACGAAACTGACATCAAGTATAATATGTTCGGGCCTGTTCATCCATGGAATAGAGATGGCAACAATACAGGAGAAAATTTACGCCAAGCTATGGCTCAAAATCCTTATCTACATGCCATGATCCAAAGCGGCTATTATGACGGGGCAACCAAATATTTTGATGCTAAGTATACAATGTGGCAAATAGATCCTAGCGGAAAGATGCAAGATCGACTTTCATTCAAAGGCTATCGAAGTGGTCATATGATGTATCTACGTAATGAGGATTTAATTAGCAGCAATGATCATTTGCGAGAGTTTATCAAGAAAACATTGCCTGGAAATAAACCTGCTAAATATTGATATTTACAACCAAAACCCACTAAATAAGGTTTATCTGCTAAATGAATGAGCGAATATTTCTTCTTTGTTTAGTTGTCCTCTATAAAAGTTTGTGTTTTGGTCAAACATCCTCAAACGTAAGGCCTATTAGCATCGACCAAGATGACAACTTTGATGGGTATGAATTGATAGAAATTGATAGTAATCAAGTATTTGTTTTAGCCGAACATTGGCATAATATCAGGTCAGTTCCGCAAGCCACTCTTAAAGTACTTAAGTACTTGTATGACAAGGGTAATGTAAGAATACTAGCTATAGAGCAAGGTGAAAGTGCAGCTATCATGATCAATGATTATCTGCAATCTGGGGATACCACAATTCTTCGGCAGATAGCTAGGAATACAATGTTCTGGGGTAAAGAAAACTGGACATTTTTTGAAGACTTGCGGTCCTTTAATCTCAGTCTCCCAGAAGATGATCGAGTCTTCGTTAAGAGTATTGATATAGAATACAAAATGGAGTCTGCCATCTTCGTAATCAACCGATTGATTGGCGATAAAGTAATCCCACCAACGTTACAAGGCACAGTAGGCATTTTTAAACAATTATTTGACGAGACTAAAGCTCACCGGGAATCATATCAAGGTATTTCTGTAATGTACTATTACAACCGAGAGGTGGTTGAAAGCCTGATTTTAAAGACCATTGATGAAATGGATAGAAACAGTGAAGCTTACACTGATTTCTTCGGAGATGATTTTGTGCAATTTGCAACTATGATTCTAGAGATGGATGATGGCCTCACATTTGACTATACCAACCCCAACAATAATTATAAATTCAGAGACCGATTGATCTATAAGAAGTTTATCTCTTTAACGGAGGAATATCCTGAATATGGAGTTTTATGTGTTATAGGTATGCGACATGCAACAAAGGGTTCTTCCATTTCTAAGTTGGATAAACTGCCTTTTTCGCCCTTACAAAATCAAGTGGTGATTATTAAAACCTCAGCTCTTTTCAATAAGTTGATTATCTCTAGCGACCTAAGAAAGGTAAATTTCAATTACCCTCAGCAACTTAAAGTGAACGGGGCCACATTAATCAAACATGATTCTGATGACTCTTCCCTTAAATCAAGCAAGGACTTTGATTACACGCTATTTATAAATAGTTCCGGTGAGTTAACTCCTTTTGATAATGTTTACAGGGAAGATCGTTAGACTGCCGCTCTTCTTAGTCGATCATTTATAGCCCTTCCTAAGCCTTCCTTTGGAAGGTATTCTGCTAATATTACTTCCAGATGCGGCTGATCCATTTTACGTAGTGCAGAAAAAATATTTCTTGCTGCCTCATCTAGATCCTTTGATTCTGAAAGGATAACCATATTTCGCTTTGGCACATCAAATGATCTATTAAATGAGATAATACCTGTAGTTTCTGGATTTAGCTTGGATAAGTTTTCCAAAATATCACCAACAATCATCTTTCTTCCAGGAGAATAATGTGATTTCAGCATCCCTGGCGCAGCTGGATTTGAACTCATATTAACGTTAAGTCTTACTTCTCCAATTGCATTTTCAATTTCTTCTATGCGTGCACCCCCCAACCTATAAACTACTGTTTGATCATCCTCAAAACCTACAATTGTAGATTCTAGCCCTACATTACATTCACCGCCATCAAGGATATAGGGTATCTTTTCACCAAGTTGATTTTGAACATGGATCGCTGAAGTTGGTGATACATATCCAAAAGGATTTGCGCTTGGAGCAGCAAGAGGGAAGTCAAGATGAGACAATAGATCAATCGTCAGTGGGTGATTAGGTATGCGAACTGCAACACGATCTAAGCCTGAAGTCAATAAGTCTGGAACTTGATTTTTCTTTTTTAACAGAAGGGTCAAAGGCCCTGGCCAGAATCTATCTGCCAATAGTCGTGCTTTTTCAGGCAAGTCATCAACTAAAGCTTCAACCTTAGAAATTGAATCAACGTGGGCGATAAGTGGATCAAACTTCGGACGATTTTTAACCGAATAAATTTCAAGTATTGCCTTTTCATCAAGTGCATTACCTGCTAGGCCATATACGGTTTCAGTAGGAATTGCTACTACCTTAGAGTTAGTAAGCAATTCTACAGCTTTATTGATATTGGTTCCTACTTCTGCCATCTCTATTTGAAATACAAAGATGATGAACCTTTCGTATTTGTCATGGGATCATGAAATACTTATTTTAGTTCAAAAACAGAGCTATGAATAAAAAAACAAAAACCAACCTACGAATTGTATCCATTGTAGTCACCATTTTAGATATACTCATGGTACTAGAAATTATGCCTAATTTCTTCATTTATAACTTCTGGGTGATGATTATTGCCTATTTCTTACTAGTACTTAGTATTCGCTAACGACGCAAAATAAGCCTCCCGGACTTGCTCTCTCCATTATAACTAATGCGATAAAGATATATGCCATTAGCAAGTTCAGTTCCTGATGAGTTTTTCCCATTCCAGGCAATAGAATTTATGCCTTGAAATTGAGGCCCCCAAAGAATGGTATTTATTAGTCCTCCATTGGGGGCTAAAATATCTACTCGTACTTGACCATCCTCAGGTATTGAATACCTTATTTGGGTGCTTTCTAAGAAAGGATTTGGGAATGCATCTAGAACCTGAAATGGATCACTTTCTTCAGACAGGGAAACTTCTTTGAAATCATTAATACTAGCAGTAAATATTCCATTCCCATGCGTGGCGATTGCGAGATTCCCATCGCTAGGACGATAGTCCATCATTGTAATGATTGCGCTGCCAATATTTGATGTCGATTCTTGCATCCATAAAATATCACCTTCAGTAGACTCGGTGGAAAATAAACCAATACTTGTTCCTACCAGAATCATATTACCGGAATTAAGTGGAACAATTTCAGCCCATCTAATACTTGGGCCATTACCCGAACCGTCCTCATTTTCTTCCAAACTTCCACTTATATTTTTAAAAGTTATTCCGGCATCAGTACTTTCAAAAATTGACTGGACATTGTAATTAGAAAATACTACAACAAGATGATCACTATCTTCTGGATTTGTTGCTATACAACTTACAAATGCATTCTCAGGAAACATATTTGAGGTTATTTCATCAACTTCAAACAATGCTTGATTATCAGCATTATCTAATCTGAATATTTGTCCCAGTGAAGTTCCGTAGTAAACTTTATCACCATTATATGCAGCTTCTACGGCGCTTACAAGACCATTTTCAATTGGATTTATATTTACCCGCTCCCATCCTATATCAGTTGGAGTCTGGGAACCACCAGGAATTTGCGACACATTTGGATGGAAATATAAATGATTGCCTCCTGCGCAAAACATTCTATTTTCATTAGTAGGATCAAGTACAAAAGGATTTATAAAAAGGTAAATTGATCCAGATGTCGCAACTAATCCAGCAGGGTCTACTCTTGCAAAAGAAGTAAGATCAAAATCTTCATCCAGTGTCAGCCTAAGCGTTTGTCCTCGCTGAAAGGATGCAAACCATAGCGTGTTGTCTTTTGTTAGCGCTGGATAACCACCATCACCTCCTATTATTCCACTCCATAGATTATTTCCATTGGCCGAAAAATCTGTACCATTATCCTGCATACCTCCGATCAGAATTTCTCGATCTGGATCTTTCGACTGTGCTACAGTATAAAACTGTGATGTTACAAAACCATTGTTGCTAGTCTCCCAAAAAACTGAATCTGCGGTGATATCATCACTTCTAATTAATCCTCCATCACTTGCAGAGTATGCGATTTGAGGGTTGCTAGGCAAAAAAAGTAAATCGTGTTGATCTGGATGATGTCCAAGATAAACACTACTACCACCTTCCGGATTGTAACCTCCTATCCAATCTATATTATCAAATGTCCGAAAAGCATCCGTTGAACGATACAAATTCGTACCACCAACAAATACTGTATTTTCATCATTGGGATGTACGCGAAGCATCATATTGAATGAACCTTGAGTATCAAGATCCCCGAGTGTACCACCAAAATCCGGTACAACTCTGGGATCTGGATCGAATCCATTAATTCTGTCGGGGCTGTTAAGTTGGGATAGTCTATGTTCCAGTATGAAAATAGGACTAGAATCAACCATGAAATAAGCAATATCTGGGTTTGAAGGGCTAATGCCCACTACTGTTCGCCTGTATTGAGAATCATCTGTCAACGGTGTAATTTCTGTCCAGTTGGCTCCGTTGGTAGAATAATAAAATCCGGCCTCCGGTGATATCTCATCTGTCCCTGTTAAGGAAGACAGTGTAGCATAAAACACATTATTGCCGGACCTCTCCAATGAAGTGTAAAATGAAGCATTAGACTCGTTTAAATCTACCGACTCATCAAGGTTGAATAACTCCTGTCCAATTTCTAATTGCCAGGATTCACCACCATCTAATGAACGAAGTATTCCTCCATAAGCGGCGATCAACACCTCATCTTCTGTCAGATTAGATGGGTTAGTTTCAATATCCCAGATGTACTGAAACTGACTGTTAAAAGTCTGTGGGTTACTTTCAGTAGATGTTAGTTGTTCCCATGTTTCTCCATTATCTGTCGATTTAAATACTCCGTCGCCTCGGAAAGGAGCGGCACCTCCTCTTGCACTATTACCTACTATTTCCCCTGTTCCGTGATACCAAGTATTCTCTCTCCCTGGCCTTATATCTTGTACGATACACGTTACACTGTTTCGATTGAGAGGGTTTGACTTTCTTACCCACGTTGATCCACCATCGGTGCTTTTCCAAACACCACCGGAGACACCTCCTGCAAGTATTATATTTTCATCTCGAATGTCAAATGCAACTGCTCGCGTTCTTCCCCCTACATTTCTAGGGCCTACAGATTCTATTTCGAGATTTTGCGTGCGGGCTTCAGAAAAGTTTTGAAGAAGCTTATTGCTAAATAGCAATTCTGCTCTGCGTATCCCGTCTGGAATTCGACCGGTTAAAGGATCTGCTGTCAACATTTGCAGATATTCACTTCGTCCCATTAAGTCTTCTCGACCTTCTATTTCTGAAGGAACATCAGCAATAACCAATAAATATGATGGTAGATTGTTATTTAATGAATCGGCTGAAAGAAGTACAGTTGCTAATATGAAAAGTACTTTCTTCAATTTTAGTCGATGACGGTATTTACTTTATTAATTCTACCTTCTTCCAATTCACCTGTCTTAACCCCTGCAGCATTATTATTCTTATCTTCAAACTTAGCTTCAACGAAGTAAGCCACGGGTTTAACCTCTTTAAAGGTCACCCTTCCTTTTTTATCAGTTTTAAGTGTTGCCACTGCATTCTCGCTAGAGATATAATCTTTTTCAGTCTCATAAATTGAAACAGTTGCTCCTTCCACAAAATTGCCAAGCCCATCGATCACCGTTATTCTAAGTTTGGTAGGTAATAATTGTGCTTGTGCTGATTCTAATGAAGCTGTTCCTGCTACTAATAGAGCTATAAGTGTTATAATTCTCATTCTATTATTTCTTAATTGACAAAATGTATTCGGCTAAATTCTCGAAACTTTCAGCCTCTTTATATTTTCTATCTGGATATGAGTTGGCAACTAGCTTTATACGAGTAGGCTGATCATTTTCTTCGATATATTCAATTTGAACATTTCCATACTTTTGATCTATTGGCTCCACAAAACCTCTCTTAGGCTTTAAGTAGTGCATTTCCTTCATTTCTACTACATCGCCTTTTTCTTGCATGGTGTGTCTGCTGACCACAGACCTATACCCCAATAACTTTACTTGATCTGCTAAATAATCAAACAAATATTTAAAGTGATTCTTCCCATATTTTGCTTCATAGCTTATTGCAAATCCGTTGCTATAGGTTGACTCAAGAATATGAATATGCGGATCTTTATCAACCCCTTTCTTTTGCCAGAAATAGGACTGCCACAAATCATTAAGATAGTCCGCACATAGATCAGAAGTTTTCCAAGCATTGAATCGATCTAAAAAGGACTGGCTCCTTTGAATAATTTCGTTGACGAGCACTCTAGTAGATGTACTTCCCGGCTTGCCAAAAAGCTTGTTGTATATGTAATCGAAGTAGCTCATTATCTAATTAGTGTAACAGCACCATATTGCTCAATAGTTCCTAAATCCGGGGCTAGAGAACTAGAAAACTTCATTATGTATGTATATGTTCCTTGAGGAAGAAGTGAGCCTTTATAAATTCCGTCCCATTGAAAATCTTGAACATTCGAAGTATAAACCAACTCTCCCCAACGAGTATATATCAAAATTAGAAACTCATCCACATAGTCATTTGGATAAACAAAAAATTGATCATTCACTCCGTTACCATCTGGTGTGAATGCATTGGGGGCGACGATTGTTGGTCTGCAATCCTCAACTACCTCCACCCGATCTGTCGTACAAGTAAATCCATTAAAGAGCGTCACCTCGTAGGTTCCGGCAACAGAAACATTCAATACTTGATCTGTGGAGATAATGGCATCATCAGGGAGTAATCGCCATTCATACGTATTAAAAATTCCAGGATCTAAATCAACAGTTGGATTAATTGGATCTCCAGTACAGAAACTGGCTCTAGTAGGCAGCAATAAATCCTCTTCATTGATAGGAACCACCGCAATATCTAGTGCATCTGTAGCAGTACATAACCCTGTTTCATTAGTAGCCACAACTGTATATCTTCCCGATTCCGTAACTGTTAATATTGAATCTGTATCAGCCAACACTGTACCATTTCCATCTGACCATTGATAGGTTACTGAAGGATTGAAATAGTTTGTTGTGGCGATAGCAAATACATTTCCTGTATCACAATCAGGCTCTAAAGTCATTGTAACAGTAAA
The DNA here is from genome assembly GCA_964634415.1 of uncultured Roseivirgaceae bacterium. Taxonomy (GTDB): domain Bacteria; phylum Bacteroidota; class Bacteroidia; order Cytophagales; family Cyclobacteriaceae; genus Ekhidna. The sequence continues at coordinate 11,103 of CAZWLS010000039.1, forward strand.
TTCTGGTTGAATTTCAACGCTCACATCCCCTGAAGTGACTTCACATCCTGTCAATTGATCTGAAACAGTCACATTGTAAACACCAGTAGTAGTCACTGTTCTTTGCATGGCGGCACCTCCATCATTCCAACTATAAAGGTATGTTCCACTTCCACCAGTAACATTAGCAACGAGAGTAACTTGACCTTCACAGGCATCTCCGTTGACAACCACATCAACAGTTGGGTTGACATTGAAATTAACAACAATATCTTCAGTGCGCGGACAGAAACCTACTCCTTGATCGGCAGTAACACGATATGTTCCAGCCTGATTTACGGTAACAGAGGTGCCTGTAAAACCTCCAACAATTCCAGGCCCTGACCAAGTATAGGTAGCTGCGCCTCCGGTACCATCCATTATCTCAACCGTACCTTGACTTCCACATATTTCTTGAATAGCATCAAAAGTAAAATTAGGTTCTGGATCTGGTGTTATAGTAATCTGCTCACCCTCAACGCAGCCTGGCGCGTTATTATCTGTTACTTGAACAAAGAAGGTCCCCGTATTCAGTCCAGCAATCACCAAAGGGTCGATATTATCTGTTCCATTGGAAACAACATTTCCTGTCGCATCTTGAACTTCATAGGTATAGTTGGCTGGCAAAGAACTCAACTGCAAGTCAACTGTGCCATCACAATTTCCACCTACATTGCTAACTGCAAAATTGAAAGTACCGGGATCCTCGACTTGTACAACTTCAAAATGAGTACAGTTAGTCACAAGGTTTGTAACTACTAAGTTATAATTACCCGGTGGTAAATTACCTGGAGGTGCTCCCGTAGGAATTGAGGCCGTTCCAGGTCCATCGAAGTTGAACGGTCCCGCGCTACTTGGTCCAGAAATTTCATACGAATAACTTCCTGCCACATTGAAAGTAATATCAATGGATCCATCATCATTTCCACATCCAGATGTGGTATTTGCAGATACAGTGACATCAGGTGCTTCTTGAACAGTTACTTGAAGAGTATCCCTTCCGATACATCCAAAGGAATTTGTTACTTCAACAGTGTACTCAAACACTCCTGCAGTCGTGGTATCAATATCAAATGTTCGATTAGATCCAAGAACTACCCCATCTATAGCCCATGAATATGTCGAATTGACCACCAAAGCATCAAGCGTTACAGACGGATCATTTTGACAGATTATTCTATCGGGACCCAAATCTATTGCCGGCCTCGCATCAGCTAAAAGCACTTGCAATGTATCCGAAGAACATCCAGTAACTGTATTAATTATTGCAACGTCAATTATTGCAGGGCTATCCACTGTGATTTCTCGTGTTGTTTCCCCGGTGCTCCAGAAGTAATTAAAATCAGGGTTGTCTACTGGCCATGCTGTCAACACAATTGGCTGATCACATAAGGCCGTATCGGCAGGTACCGTTGGACTTTCTGGAATGTTGTTAATGGTAATTGTCTGCATCAAGGTAGTATCAACATCGCATCGATTACTAAGGACTAATTGCACGGTATAAGTACCAGGATTAGCATACAAGTGGGTAGTATCTTGCGCTGCTGCCGAACTCCCATATCCAAAAATCCATAAGTAATTCTCTATTTGATTATTTGGATCCCTGCCAGTAGCAGAAAAAGATGTAAGCTGACCTGCACAAGCCAAATCAATTGTAATGCTAGGCTCTGTACTTGGAGGAGTTTGTTGTTGTGCGAAGTTTGGTAGCCCCAATCTACTGGTTCTACCTGCCAGATCGAATCCACCAACATCAAAACTGGACATGGAATCATCTCCATCAGGATTGCTTATCGTACCTATGGTGCCTGAATTATCAATTGCCATGTAGATCACTCCATCTGGACCTGTTTGAAGTGCTCCATAGTTTGCTCCTTGTGGATATCCATCAAATTTTGTTGCTGAGATGTCAGCTACAGGGTCAGCCGAATTCAAACTGTCGAGATCATATTGAATCAGCTTTGAAGCTCCCGAAGAAGTCGTTAAATATAAACGAGTAGTTCCAGTAGAGAATTCAAGACCATACAAGTCTGTTTCACCTGTATCGATAAGTCTAGGATTTGCAATCTCTCCCTGATCAAAATCGAAGATTTCAACTTCGCCAGTCCCTGGAATATTTACCGCAACTTGACTTAAGTCGGGAGAAATTTTCATATATCCAGTAGCACTTAGTTCGTTCAAAAAGTCATGTATCTCTCCACTCGGTGAGTAAATACCACCACTCAATCCGTCGGGACTGGTACGAAAAGCTTGAAAAGTGTTATTTCCAAATTGATGCGCCAAAACAAGATCATTGCCGGTAAACCCTGAACCAGTTATCCGTTCGGTACTGTTATCCATCAACATCACATTTTTGACTATGACTGCACCTCTCGAGGTATCTTCCTTCATATCTACGATGGAATACCTGAGTGCATATTCATCATCTCCATAAACCTGTTCAGTAGTGAAGATGTAAAACATTGTTTGATCATCTCCATATGGCATGATTAGCGAATTTTGAGCTGAAGTCGTCTCACCTCCGATTAAATCACCATTTATCATTTCATCATGCTCCCTATTCCAGACAGTAACTCCATTCGTATAGAATAATAAATCACCATTCACATCAGATATGGTGGCGCATCCTTCAGGTGCATCTTGATTATTTCCATCTAATATTGCAATGGGTCCGTTGGTAAATTCAATACCGGCTTGTTCCCCAAAGTACCATTGGTTAGATGTTTGATTAGCAACACCATATTCTGTTACTTCTATATCATCGAAACCTGTACAGCCTGTTACGCTTGTTACTTCTACCCAATATGTGCCTGCGGTGTCAATCTCAATGGTTTGGGTACTCTCACCAGTATTCCAAACATAAGAACTTCCATCTCCTGCATCCAAGGTCAGAATTTCATCAACACAGATAGTTGTGTCATTTCCAAGATTGACCATAAGGTCATTCGTAAGTATTTCTACCGGCTGACTTATGGTTTGTGTTATACCGTTGACCTCAGCAGTGAGGCTTACTGTGTAGCCGCCTTCCATTTGGTATTCATAATTTGGAATCCAATTATTGGAACCTCCACCATCACCAAAGTCCCAAATTAGGTTGTTGGGCACAGGCTCTACCACTGGAAAGAACTTGGTTACATTTGTTAAACAGCTATCTATCCATGTGAAATTCAATGTGTCAAATGTGAAATTGTATCCAGGGGTAAATTCTGGAAACTGACGGGAATCAAAATTATCAGGGAAAACTATCGCCTGGTATTGAACAGAATCAGCAATACTATCTGCTTGGTTAATCCTTCCAAGATTAAAATCGGCTCCATTGGTTTCTTGGTACAAATGGTAAATCCTGTTATCCGGTGCTCTTTTTAATCCAAAGCTTCTAAATATTTCTGTTGGTAAAATAGGATTTACCGCCAAAGTAGTGTCATTGAAGTCTATCTGATAAAGCTGCCCCGTTGTACCACTACTTCCAAATCTTGATAGATATAGTTTGGAGCCATCTCCAGACCATTCAACATCAAACACTGATTCACCTTGATCATCACTAAAACCTGTACCTATGAGTGTCGTATCTAGTGCTAATGTTCCACTTAATGCATCAAAATCCATTAGCCAGATATTTCGATTACTCAATCTTGGTGCCATTACAAGTTGAGCTGAGTCAGCATTATAAGCAAAATGAGCAGCTTCAAATCCGGGAGTTGTTCCTCCCGTAAAATCATAATTAGTAGTGGCTCCTACTCCTCCTGCATCTACCTGAGTGACCTGAATTTCAAATGTCGCTCGATCTTGAGAGATAAGCCAGAAAAGCTCACCATCTCCTGCAGGCACTATTATCATACCTTCAGCTGGATTTGTAAGTCCTGTTGAAACATCCATCATTCCTGTGACTACATCACCATATGGAAATTGTGCTGTACCATTTCCCGCTATGGTTGCGTCTACGATCGTGTAAAGTATTTCATTAACTCCTCCAGAACCGGAATTAGTAAATAGATAGTATTGACCTGCATTGTCTGTGACCGGGCATGTAACAACAGGAACATTTATCGAAGATATTCCTGCCAACCCCGCGCCATTTGGTAAAATGGTATGAGAAGCGTCGTAAACGTTTATTCCGTCAGTATAAAAAAGAAGATTACCAGTGAATTGATCGGTAATGGTAACGGCACCCGACGTACCAAAAGGTGTTGCTTGATCTGTCTGCAGATTTACATCTCGACCATTCCTATCAAAAACAAGATTTTCTGAAGAGTTCCCAAAATACCATCTGGTCTCCGTAACATTCTGAGACCATAAAGAAGTAGACATCAGAAAGAACAGGACAAGGGATAGCAACCTGCCTGCGAAAGAAGCATAGGGGATATGATTCATAAAAATGTCCTTATTCATACACAACACTTTGTAAAAATACGGTTAACCCGAAAATTTCGAGTCTTAATCGTTGATAATGTACTAACTCTTGCTTCACGATGTCTCAATATTTACTTTCTATACCCAACATCTTAAAATTTCAACGTCATACTCAGCGTTACATTACTTGTGTATGTCAACAAAACTTAAGTTGATTTGTATTAATTGTATAATTTGCTCAACGATTTCGAATTTAACATTTGCATGATTAGGAAGGCATTTTTCTTTATTGTAGTTATTACTACCCTACTTCAAGAAAACACCTTGCAAGCGCAAGACCCTCAGTTTTCGCAGTATTATGCTGCACCACTGTACCTAAACCCTGCATTGGTTGGTATTAATCAAAAAGGCAGAATGGGCATCAATTATCGAACGCAATGGCCCAATTTAGATGCAAATTTTGAGACGTTTTCTGCGTATTTCGATTATCACTTTGAAGATTATCAAAGTAGTGCAGGTATCATTTTCACAACGGATAAGGCAGGATCGGCGGGATTAAAATCCACTACGATTGGACTTCAGTATGCTTATCAACTTCAGATAAACTACAAGTGGACCTTTAGACCAGGTGTCGAGATGGCATATACTTTTCAGGATTTAAACTTTGATAAGTTAATTTTTGGTGATCAGCTCAGCGCTACAGGAAATACTGGTAATCCTACCAATGAAGTGTTTAATTCAGGTTTGAATGCTCGATTCTTTGATCTTTCTTTTGGTGGATTACTTTATAATCCTAATCTATGGATAGGCGCATCCATGCATCATGTATTAGAACCTAATCAGAGTCTCTCTGGAGCAGAAGCGCCACTACCACGAAGAGTTTCGATTCATGGTGGTTATAGAATCCCATTGAATCCGGGTACAACTAAGACCGGAATTGGTGAGCGGAGTATTACGCCGAGCTTCAACTATAGAACGCAGGGAGATCTGGATCAATTGGATGTTGGTGCCTACTTTACTATTGACCCAATCTTGGTAGGATTATGGTATAGAGGACTTCCAATTAAAAATACCGACGGTGTAATCAACAATGAGTCAATTATATTCATGTTGGGCATGCAGACTAACCGAGCTACTTTCGGTTATAGCTTTGATTATACAATTTCTGATTTAGGCATCGGTACCGGCGGGGCGCATGAAATTAGCATTGCTTATTCATTCAGTCTAGGAGACCCCTTAAAGCCGGCAGCTCATGTAAGAAGGCTTAGATGTCCTATACCATTTATTTTCTAGTCTACTAATTTTGTGTCATGACTGAAGAAACCATTTTCACCATTTTACTGGTGATCATCACTTTTGATTTTGCTCTTGAACGCATTCTAAGCTTGCTGAATAGAAAAAGCGCTAAGAAGCCTATTCCTCAAGAACTTGAAGGTATATACAATCAGGAAAAATATGCTGAATCTCAGGCTTACAATGAAGAGGTTTCAAGGTTTGGCAACTTCTCAGCCACATTTAGCTTTGTGCTTTTAGTTTTGGCAATATACAATGGTTGGTTTGGGGCTCTCGATCATTGGATTCGCACGTTTTCGCCTTTCAGCCTCGTTTCTCCATTGATTTTCTTCGGTATTTTATATGTGATCTCTGATGTTGTCAATACACCTTTCGCGATCTATCGAAATTTTGTAATAGAAGCTAAATATGGTTTCAATAAAATGACAGTGAAAACCTACATCCTAGATAAAATCAAAGGATATCTATTAACTGCCATTATTGGAGGGCTATTGTTAGCTGTACTTATTTATTTTGTAAGTGATTTTTGGTATTACTTCTGGGCAGTAATGACAGCATTCGTGCTTTTTGCCAATCTATTTTATACGTCTCTCATACTTCCTCTCTTCAACAAGCTAAAGCCTTTAGAAGAAGGAGAACTTAAGTCATCGATTCAAGCCTACTGTGATAAGGTTCAATTTCCTTTGAAGAATATATTCATCATGGATGGGTCTAAGAGATCAAGCAAAGGCAATGCTTTTTTCAGTGGACTTGGTAAAAGAAAGAAAGTAGTGCTTTTTGACACACTGGTTGAGAAACATTCTACTCAAGAATTAACAGCTGTTTTTGCACATGAAGTTGGCCATTATAAAAAGAAGCATATCATTTTTTCTACCATATTTAGCATTGGACTAATGGGTTTCATGTTATTCTTATTTTCTAAAATGGCTTATAATGCAGAGTTAAGCTGGGCAATGGGCGGTCAAACATCTGCTTTGCACCTCAATCTCCTTGCATTCGGAATCTTGTATTCTCCAATATCGACTGTTTTAGGAATCATTGGAAACATCATGTCTCGTAAGAATGAATTCGAAGCAGATGCTTATGCTAAGGAAACATATGATGCCACTCCTTTGATCACTGGATTAAAAAAGATGAGTTCTGATCATTTATCAAACTTGACTCCACATCCTGCATTTGTATTTGTTCATTATTCTCATCCACCATTAAAGGAGCGAGTGCGGGCGCTAGAAGGTTAATCCTCCTCAACAGGATCAAAGAAGTCGATCTCGGCTCTAAATGGGAAATTCATAAGATATCCATGAGCCTCCTGTATCGTCATCTGATCATGGATGATTCTATGTAAGGTTTCTGTGATCGGGCATCTCACTTTATAAGAATCAGCAAGCTGCTTCACAATATTGATGGTTTTGACTCCTTCAGCCACCTCATCCATTGAATCTATAATCTCATCGAGAGTTTCACCTTTAGCCAAACGATAGCCTACCGTGAAATTTCTACTCAGATTTGAGGTACACGTTGCTATTAAGTCTCCTACTCCAGCCAATCCAAGAAATGCTTGAGCATTTCCTCCAAGTGCTTTTCCTATATATACCATTTCAACAAGGCCTCGACTGATAAATAGTGATTTAGCGTTTTCTCCCAAATCCATTCCAGCTATAGTGCCAGCTCTGACAGCGATGTTA
>CAZWLS010000040.1:0-17929 GCA_964634415.1 uncultured Roseivirgaceae bacterium
TTGGCTCTATAGCTCCACCAACTGTATTCTACCTTTTCTGGATGGGCATGTCGGAAGGCATCGGTGAAGCCACTGGCAAACCACTTGGTCATCCATTCTCGTTCTTCGGGAAGGAAGCCGGAATTATTCTTATTGCCTTTTGGATTGTTCTTTTTGAGGCAAGCGCGTGTCGATGCCAGATTGTTTGAACTCGATGCATATCGGATAGGTATTGAAAAGCTTACGCGCAAATTTGCTAGGAATAAGAACAAAGCGTAAATTTGCGCTTCAATTAAAAGAGGTAGACGATTTTAGAATGTATCTAGCAAAAGAAAAAAAGGAAGAAATTTTTAAAGAACACGGTAAGTCAGCAAAAGACACAGGTTCGCCAGAGTCACAAATCGCGTTGTTCACAACAAGAATCAACCACTTGACTGACCACCTAAAAACGCAGAAAAAAGACCATGCATCAAGATTGGGTCTTTTAAGATTGGTAGGTAAACGAAGAAGACTTCTTGATTATCTGCACAAGAATGATATAGAAAGATATCGAAGCATCATTGCGAAGCTCAATATCAGGAAATAAAAAAAATTAAAGGGGATCAAATATCTGATTCCCTTTTTTGATTGTAAACACCTAAGGGCAAAACGTGTCCTTATTATTAATTTATTATGAACGTAATTACTAAAACCTTCCAACTATCCGATGGTAGGGAAGTATCCATTGAAACAGGAAAGCTTGCGAAACAAGCAGATGGATCTGTTGTTGTGAGTATGGGAAATGCCAAACTCTTGGCAACCGTAGTTTCTGCCAAAGAAGCTAAAGAAGGAGTGGATTTCTTACCACTTTCTGTTGACTATCAAGAAAAATTTGCTGCTGCTGGTAAAATACCAGGTGGCTTCTTAAAAAGAGAAGGAAAATTATCTGACTATGAAGTACTAATTTGTCGATTAGTAGACAGAGCGTTGCGACCGCTATTTCCTTCAGATTATCACGCCGATACACAAGTCTTTATTCAGTTGATTTCGGCAGACAAGGACATAATGCCAGATGCGCTGGCTGCATTGGCTGCATCAGCTGCAATTTCTGTGTCTGATATTCCATTTGGTGGACCAATCTCTGAGGTAAGAGTTGCTAAAATTGATGGAGAGTATAAAGTAAACCCATCGCCTGAAGAACTTGAGAATGCAACATTAGATTTGATTGTTGCGGGTACTTCGGATAATATTATGATGGTAGAAGGTGAATCCAAGGAAGTGGATGAATCCGAAATGCTAGAAGGTATTAAGAAAGCGCATGAAGAAATAAAAATTCAATGTGCTATTCAAGTAGAATTATCCAAAGAAGCAGGAACTACTGAAAAACGTGAGTATGATCATGAGCCTAAGGATGAGGAATTAAAAGAATCTATGCATAAAGCGGTTTATCAAAAGCTTTATGACGTGGCAGCAAAGAAGAATCCTAATAAATCAGAAAGAAAGGAATCTTTTAAAGCAGTTTATGAGGAATACATAGGGCAGTTCTCTGATGAGCAATTGGAAGAAATGAATGATTTCCTTCTTGGAAAGTATTTCCATGACATTGAGAAAGAAGCTGTTCGAAATTTTGTTCTTGATACTCAAGAAAGAATTGATGGTAGAAAGCCAAATGAGATAAGACCAATTTGGTCTGAAGTAGATTATTTGCCTTCAGCACATGGTTCTGCTGTGTTCACTCGTGGAGAAACACAATCTTTAACATCTGTAACTCTTGGAACAAAGCTTGATGAACAAATGATTGATGGAGCAATGTTCTCTGGATACAACAAGTTTATTCTTCACTATAACTTCCCTGGATTTTCAACTGGCGAGGTTAGACCTAACAGAGGGCCAGGAAGAAGAGAAGTTGGACATGGGAATCTTGCGATGAGAGCACTTAAACCAATGATTCCGACTGAAGATGAAGGTAATCCATATACCGTAAGGATCGTATCTGATATACTAGAATCAAACGGTTCGTCATCCATGGCGACGGTATGTGCCGGTACACTAGCAATGATGGACGCCGGTATTAAAGTTAAGAGACCAGTTTCAGGTATCGCGATGGGAATGATTTCTGATAGTGAGAGTGGGAAGTATGCTATATTATCTGACATCTTAGGTGATGAAGATCACTTAGGTGATATGGATTTTAAGGTTACTGGTACTACCGAAGGAATAACTGCTTGTCAGATGGATATTAAAGTTGATGGACTTTCATATGATGTCCTTGCACAGGCATTAAATCAAGCAAAAGAGGGTAGACTGCACATACTTGGTGAGATGGCTAAGACTATTACAGAACCTAGAACTGAGCTTAAATCGCATGCGCCTAGAATGGAGCAATTGAGAATTGATCGAGAGTTAATAGGAGCAGTAATAGGTCCTGGCGGAAAAATCATTCAAGAAATTCAAAAGGAATCAGGAGCAACTGTAAATATTGAAGAAGATGATAAGGGCGGTAAAGTGAGCATTTTTGCTGTTGACGGTGAATCCTTAGACAATGCGATGGCTAGAATCAAGGCTATCGTTCAACAACCTGAAGTTGGTGAAGTGTACGATGGAAAAGTGAAATCTATCATGCCTTTCGGAGCATTTGTTGAATTTTTACCTGGAAAAGATGGACTACTCCATATCTCTGAAATTAAGTGGGAGAGGGTTGAGAATGTTGCGGATGTAATGGAAGAAGGTGAGGAGATAAAAGTGAAGCTTATCGATATAGATAAGCGAACTGGTAAATTTAAGCTTTCCAGAAAGGTCCTTTTACCAAGGCCTCCGAGAGAAGAGAAAAAAGAGGAAAAAACTGAAGAGTAATCTGAAGGACACTTTAAGATTTTTATAAGCCGTTATGGCACAAAAGGTAAATAAATGGTGTTCTTCATGGACACCATTTTTTATAAAGGAAAAATAATATGGCAATAGAAAGAGTAAAAGTTTTAATTGTGGGTTCTGGTCCTGCTGGATTCACTGCGGCAGTATATGCAGCTAGAGCGGGGATGAGTCCTGTATTATATCAAGGCGGACAACCTGGAGGACAACTGACAATAACTAATGATGTTGAAAATTATCCTGGATACCCAGAAGGTGTAATGGGACCTCAAATGATGGTTGATTTTCAAAAACAAGCAGAAAGATTCGGGACAGATGTAAGAAGTGGTATGATTACTTCAGTTGATTTTAGTGGTTGGCCGCATAAAGTTACTGTGGATGAGAAAACAGAAATTGAAGCGGAGTCAGTGATCATTTCTACAGGAGCTTCAGCAAAATGGTTGGGCCTAGAAAGCGAACAACGGTTGAATGGGAAAGGTGTTTCGGCGTGTGCAGTTTGTGATGGTTTTTTCTTTAGAGGTCAAGATGTGGTAATTGTTGGAGCAGGAGACACGGCAGCAGAGGAAGCAAGTTACTTGTCAAAAATTGTAAATAAGGTTTACATGCTTGTAAGAAGAGACGAAATGAGAGCTTCTAAGATTATGCAGCAAAGAGTTAAGAATGCTCCGAATATTGAGATTCTATGGAATACTGAGACAAAAGAGGTGTTGGGTGATGAGGAAGTAAATGGTGTTAAAGTGGTTGACACTAAAACTGGTGAGGAACGCACAATCGATGCTCAAGGATTTTTTGTAGCAATTGGACATAAGCCGAATACTGATATTTTTAAGGGTTGGTTAGATATGGATGAGCAAGGATATATCAAAACCATTCCAGGGACTTCTAAGACAAATATTCCAGGTGTATTCGCAACTGGCGATGCACAAGATAAAATTTATCGTCAAGCGGTGACTGCTGCAGGAAGTGGATGTATGGGAGCCCTCGATGCAGAAAAATGGATTGCGGAGAAGGAAGTAGAAATGCAGGAAGCATAGATATTGTATTCAAAAGCGTAAAAAAACCTCAAAGTAATTTGAGGTTTTTTTTTGTGTCTGATTGTAGGTTTTTAATAAGCAAATCAGTCTTGTATGACTTAATAGTAAATGATTTTATGAAAAGATGTGACTAACTGGTGACAAATAATTGTAGCCAAATTGTACACCTTGGAAAATGGCATCAAGGTTTACATTAAACGTACTTGCAAAGGAATTAATGACGATCCTATATGAATTCTAGTGCAAGCATTTACTTTGAAAGTGGAAGTCAGCTAAAAGCCCCAATTGCGGACAAAGACTTAGTTGAAATTGTCAACCAAAATTTAACAGAAGCAGTATTTAGATGTGCTTCTGATGGAAGAATTATCTATGTGAATCAAGCGTTTTTTAAACTATTTCAACTAGATAGTTATTCGGATTTATTTAAGAAGAAAGCAAAGTCCTTTTACGGTGATGAACAAAGTGTCAATGTAATTAACGAAACATTAAGAAGTGAACTGGGATCGTTTAGTGGAGAGGTAAAGTTCAAGAAATCCAACGGGAAGGTTTTCTATGGACATTTGAGTGCAAGGAGGATAAGTAAGAATCATGAGCTCTTTGTTGACGGTGTAATTCGCGACATTACTGTTGAAAGAAGTTCAAAATTGAAGTTTGAGCAGCAAGCTGAGATTCAGAATATTCTTTTAAATATATCATCTTATTTCTTAGATACAGACCTAGACAATGTTGACGAAATCATTAGCAAATCGTTGAATGAAATTGGTTTATTCCTTGGAGTAGATCGACTACAGGTACATAACTATAATTTTGAAGAAGATCAATGTATAGTGTCAAACGAATGGATTGCGAAAGGTGTTTTTGGCGAAAGTAGTATTGACGAATCCTTTGCGTTAGAACTAATCCATGAGATGGTTTTAATACATGAAGAAGGAAAACACTTGTTCTTACCATCTGTTCCCAATTTGCCAAACTCTCCATTAAAAGAAGTGCTGATGAATCAAAATATTAAGAGTACGCTTGCTATACCAATGAAGTTAAATGGAAGTTGCGCAGGTTTTGTCTCCTTTGATTCAATCAATAATTTTTCATTAGAATATTCTGAGACTACAATAGCAATGCTCAAGCTTTTTGCAAACATGATTGCTAGTATATCAACTCGTGCAGTAAGTCATGTCAAGTTAAAGAAGCTTATAGAGCAGGTTACACTACAAGGGAAACAGCATAAAGATTTTTCCTTTATTACCTCTCATAACATAAGAGCCTCAGTAGCTAATCTAGTAGCACTTACAGGTTTAATGAATCAAGATTTTTCTGAAAAATATCTGGAAATGTTAGATATAACAGTTAAGAAATTGAATGAAAGTATAAACAACATCAATAATATCCTTCATCTGGATCATAAGGAACTACTTAAAAGGACAGTTTGTGATGTTGGAAAGTCAGTCAATAGGGTATTGGAAAGTTTAGAAATGGTAATAGCTGATCAAGAGTTGATAATTGAGAATAAAGTACCTGCTTCGATTCTTTTAAACTCGCTGCCTAGTTATCTAGATAATATTCTATTTCAGGTAATTTCTAATGCTATAAAATACGGTACCAATGATAGGAGTAAACGTATCACTGTAAGAGCAGAAAGATTAAGTAGAAAGGTAATACTATCAATTATTGATTATGGTGATGGTTTTGATATTGTTAGACACTCGCACCAGATATTTAAAGTAGGTGCACGTTTCGACCAAAGAAAATCCGATGGACAAGGACTTGGATTATATATAACTAAGCAGCAAGTAGAGTCTCTTGATGGAACCATTGAAATAGAAAGTAGTGAAATCTCTGGAACTGCAGTTCGGATTTCATTGCCAATTTTTTAAAATCCCTGGGTCGTTGTAATGTACCCAAATAGAGAAAGTACTTGTGTACTTTTTTTCTTAAACATTAGTATCCACTAAATACCAATTTATATTTTATGACGTCAGAACAAATTGATTTGATTACTAAATCTTGGAGTAGAGTTTCTCAAGATCCGAATTTAATTCAATCTTTTTATGATAAATTATTTGAGATTGCCCCTTCAACAAGGCACTACTTTCCGGCAGACCTTACTAAGCAAAGTGAAAAGCTTGCCTATACTCTAGGATTTGTTGTTGGTAATTTGGACAGGTTAGAGAATATTCAAGATGCGATTCAAAACCTAGGTAACACGCATAAAAAATTGAAAGTGAAAGAGGAGGAATACGGATTTATGAAGGAAGCGCTACTAATAACAATTGATAATGCCCTTTCAGGAGATAATACTCCAACAATTCAAGCTTGGGATGAAGTCCTCACTTATCTGTCAGTATCAATGATTAATGCTGAAAATCCTCCAGAGAATAAAAAGAAAAGTTTCTTAAATAAGATTTTTGGAAATTGATCAAACGTTCAATTGTTTGAGATTTTTTTTCCATCACTATCGAAGTTGTTTTTGAGATAGTTTTCAACAACAACGACTATTGCTATCAGAAGTGTTGTCATAATTACGCATGAAATAAGAAGTGCATTCGCAGGACTAGTGACGAAGTATAAAACTATTTGAGCTATTGTTGTTGCTATTGCAACCCAAAGCATTAGATCATTTGCGTATTTATTGGATGCATCCCAGGCTTCCTGAGATTTTCTAGATCGACTTGTTCTATAGCCGTAGGCCCAATTTATTTTCTTTGGGGGAAAGGCCTTGATTAGTAAAGAGATCATTAATAATAGGGGGCCGATTGCTAGATTGATTAAGATAAAGGAAGTGCTCATGACTTAAAGTTAAACGAATTCAATCTTTATTTTGGAAGCACTACAATGCCAGCAGATCCAGCAGCTATATATAGATCGTCAGTTCCGACGCCAATAGAAGTAGGTATGTTTTCGCCAATAGGCAGTGATTCAGAACTAAGCGTTGTTGGGTTAGAAATATCGGAAAGGTCAACTCTTACAAGAGTTGGTGTACTATTTTGGAGGCCTATCACATAAGCAATATTGGAGTCAATGGTGATGGATATAGCATTAATACCAATGTCTATATTTTCATTTGAATTGAACGCGTAGCCTTCTGCCAAATTAATAATCGTAAGTCCACCACCATGCGCTACAATCAAATTATCATTGAATGTGGCAGTTTGAATTGGAAAACCAACAGGTGAGGTGACTCCTGGACTAAAACCCGCCTCCATTATTCTAAGTTCTGATACAATAAAAGGAATTTGTAATTCGTCACCAAGGAATAAAGAAGTAACTCCAAAACCATTTACTCCACCATCGAAATCTGTAGATATGAATGCCGCTTGGCCATCTGAGGAAAGTAATACATCTGGGTGACCTCTATCTCTTCCAAATGAAATTGGACCTTGAATTTCGCCATTAGATGAGTAAGTAAATCTATTTAAGAAAGTAGTACCCCCTGAAACGACTAAGTTTCCTGCAGACGCGGAAATGCCATTAAATGGCCCACCTTCAACCTGTACTGGTCTTGATACTAGATCCACATTTGTGCCATCAAACGAAAAGACTGCCAAATAATCTCTTCCTCTCGTATCAAGTACGAAAATTAGGTTATTATCAACGTCAAAATCATCTATACTGTGCATTCCTTCAGGAGGAAAAATTTGAGCAATGGTTAATCCTGTACTTTCATTACTAATAAGAAGCCCACCTTCGCCATATGCAGTTATGATAAGGCCGTTAACAACTTTTATAACACCGGGAGTGTGATTTGGAACTTCGTAGGTTTCTTTACAAGCTGTAATTAGCAATATGATCAAGAAAAGATAATTTCTCATAAATCAAAGATATCTTGATATCTCTTAATTGAATGTCATCATTATGACTCGTGAGAATAGTTTTCGTTAATAAATTTGAGCATGCATAAG
Source organism: uncultured Roseivirgaceae bacterium (assembly GCA_964634415.1). Classification (GTDB taxonomy): domain Bacteria; phylum Bacteroidota; class Bacteroidia; order Cytophagales; family Cyclobacteriaceae; genus Ekhidna. The sequence continues at coordinate 7,757 of CAZWLS010000040.1, forward strand.
ATTTTCTTCTCCGTCATATTTCTCGGTTTTGCTGGGTACTCCTTTGCTCAAAATGTTTCATCAGTTGATGTGACCTTCAATAAGCTCGATAGAGACGATGCTTTTATAATTTCTCCAACAGCACGTTTTGATTTTAGTAATCACTCTTGGAGTATCGGTCCTTCTTTATTGTTTTCATTTGGTGATCAGATAGAGGAGAGAGATGCTTTCAAGCTAACAGGATTAACTCTTGGATATGAAAATTATTTGCACGGTAGAGATGCGAAATGGAATATGTTTCACTCTTTCGACTTCATCTTTCAAAGGATAAAAGATGTTCAAAATTCTCAAGTATTTGATACGAATAGTGGAGCATTCATTGCCAATACAATTGAGCAAGTAGATAATAGTATATATATAGGAGGTGGCGCTGGGATGCTGTTAAATTTGGGAAGTAAGTTTAGTGTTACTCAGTCAATTGGAATCGGCGCAAATGTTATCTTTCGCGATACACAATCTGATATTGATGCATTTAAGGATACCTTCATTAAGCAGCAGTGGTCTTTAAAGACTGGTATTAGGTATCGAATAAATGATTAAACTCAGAGTTTAATTTCCAGTTGCTTAGTATGTTCGTACCCGATGTTAAAGATTTCTTGAGCATGTTTGGTATCCATAATGTCATAATTGCATAGATCCATCGGTTCAATGAAAACATCACATTTTTTTTCCAACTTACTCCTTCTTGGATTAACAGCTAGTTGGAACATTCGTGTGGACACTTGAATCAGGTTAGATAGCTCATTAATTTCTTGTATTGGACTGATGCTAACTCCAATAATTTTCTTGCATTCTTGCTTTAGTATGCTAACAGGAACATTATCAAAAATTCCACCATCGGCATAGATTTTACCATTTAATTCAACGGGACTAAATAGGATAGGGATGGAGGCCGAGGCTTGGATTATATCTTTGATTGGACCTTCTCTCAAATATTCAGGCTTTCCATCAAGCATATTACTGACACAGATTATTAAGGGAATATCAAGGTCTTCAAGTCTCTCTACGGGGATTTTTTTTAAAAGGGTAGATTTCATCTTAGCTGAGCTAAGCAAACCTGTTTTTGGGATATTAAGTCCAGAAATAGCGGTGAATTTGTAATCTTTGATTGCGTCAAATGCTTCCTTAGGTGAAAAACCTGACGCGATGAATACACCCGCAATTGCGCCTGCACTAACACCAGAAATAATGTCTGGTTTAATTCCTTTTTCGAATAATGCTTGCATTACTCCAAGGTGTGCAAAACCTCTTGCACCACCTCCGCCTAATGCAATACCTATTTTGTGTTTTTTGCCTTTAAATCCGAACATGCATCTAAACTAACTATGGATGGGATATTAGAAAAGCCCCTTGAAAAAAGGGGCTTTTGCTTGAAATAAGTTAATTGTTATTTATCGACACCGGGTGCTCTGTTTAAGTATTCATCATACAGTTGCGTATGTCTACTTACCATTGGGATTTTCCATCCATCGATGAAAACATTTTTAATGTTGGTACTTGTCTCAAATGGGTCTCCGTCAGCAACCAGAAGATTTGCGACTTTACCTTTTTCAATAGAACCATACTTGTTAGATACTCCGAAAATTTCTGCAGGAACAATGGTTATAGATCTTAACGCTTCTTCTTTCCCCATTCCGTAAGCAGCGGCAAATCCTGCGTGGAATGGTAAGTTTCTTACGTTCTCTATTTCATTTGTTCGAATTGCCACCTTTACACCGGCCTTTTGCATTGCTCCCGCGTTTGCGTATGGTCTATCATACCTATCATAGCTTCTTGTAGGATTGCTCAGCACTGGTCCTGTAACTACTGGAATATTAGCCTCTGCAATTTCCTCAGCTACTCTCCATCCTTCAGATACACCACATAAGATCGCATCAGCTCCTTTTTCTTCAATCCATTCTAAAGCTGACCTGATATCATTGGCAGCGTTTACATTAATAAGAAGTTTCATTTCTCCTCTCACTACCGGAAGTAGTGCCTCCATTTCTGGATAATAGGATTGCTCTTTACCATTCGAAGCAGAATCTATTTTATGGTACTGCACCGCTTTCGCCCATACATCATTTAGCTTTTTGAGATTTTTCTCAGCTGCTTTTTTGATGTCTTCATCTGATCTTCTATCCCAGCGACCTCTTCGTCCAGTAGCAGGAAAGTTTAATACCACCCCTTTAAATCCCGCATACATTTGATCCGGAGTATATCCGTGTAAATTGATCAAAGCTGCAGTTCCTGGGAACAAACCACCTGAAGGCATAGTTAAAGCCGTAGTAACGCCGTTTACGCGTGTTACAGGAAGAACGACAGAGCTAGGGTTTACTGCTGTAAGAGCTTGTATGTGTGGTATAACATCTCCTATTTCACTGTTGTCTCTAGTTCTAGGATCGGAACTTACCTCAACCAAACCAATTTGAGTTCCTCCGTCGATTAATCCGGGATAGATTGTCATACCAGAACAATCAATAGTTTTAGCTCCTTGTGGTATTGAAACGCTTGCGCCAACCTCAGCTATAATTCCATCTGCAATTACGATTGTTCCATTTTGAATTGTTCCATTTGTAATTGTTTCGATTGTAGCATTTGTCAATGCGAAAGTACCAGTCTCGGCGCTTGGAATTTGCGCGAAAGTGACTCCAAAGCTCACTAGCATAATAAGAGTCAATATATTTTTTATATTCTTCATCATGATTACTTATTTGTCAGTGAACAAAAATTCTGTGTTTTGCATGCATCTATCATGATCTTCTGCTTCCCAATGAGTTACGTCAATTTTCTCCTCAGGATCAGGATAGATTCTCATATCATCAGCATCGTTTTCTCGATCAAATCTTACTATTCCATCAACTATCGTAACCATAGGAATGGCATAGATAGAAAGGGGATGGTTATTGAAGATTGCAACGTCTCCTTCTTTGCCCACCTCAAGCGAACCAACTCTATCTGAGATGCCCAATTGTTTGGCCGGATTAATGGTTATGAGTGACAGTGCCTCATCATCTGATAGTCCTCCGTACTTTTGGGATTTTGCCGCTTCATGATACAAGTGTCTGATAAGTTCACCTGAGTCCGAATTAATGGATGTTGTCACGCCATTTTTTGTCAAGATAGCGGCATTGTATGCAGTACTATAGTAAACCTCAAATTTGTATGCCCACCAATCTGCGAATATAGATGCTCCAGCACCCCACTTAGCTAGCTCTGGTGCTACTTTAAAACCTTCATTTACGTGTTGAAAAACGAGTTTATCAACACCAAAGTCTTTACATACTTGCATTAGCATATAAATTTCATCTGCTCTATATGAGTGACAATGAATGATAATATTGCCTTTAAGTATGTCAGCTAATGTTTCTAGTCTGAGGTCGTAGGCTGGAGCCTTGCCTTTAAAGCCTTTTTTTCCCTTACCAGCGTTGTATGAATCCCAAGCTTCCATGTACTCTTTGGCTTGCTGAAATGAACTTCTGATTACATGTTCAACGCCCATTCTTGTGCGGGGTAAAATACCATTTCCGCTACCGTGTACTCTTGTTGGATTTTCTCCTAAAGCAAATTTTATGGTTCGAGGAGCTCCCTCCATTCTCATTTTGTCGGGATCTACTTCACCATACCTGAATTTTACTGTTTCACACTGTCCTCCAATTGCATTAGCAGATCCATGCATAGAGTGTGCTGATGTTACGCCTCCCGCTAAAGCTTGATAAATTCCTACATCTAATGGATTTAGTGCATCTCCAACCCACACCTCAGCGGTAACTGGATTTGTGGCTTCATTAACAGCATCTAATGCCAAATGAGAATGCGCATCTATTATTCCGGGCATTACAAACTGACCATTAGCATCTATTGTTTTGGTGCCGCTTGGTGCATTCAATCCTTTTCCTATTTTAGAAATTTTCCCATTTCTAATGAGAACATCCGTATTTTCTAGTGTACCATTTGTGACGGTTAAAACTGTTCCGTTTTTAATTAGTACATCTCCTTTCTCTTGACCAACCACGACCGTGATGGAGAGAAGTAGGGCTATGATTATATTTATTTTTTTCATGCTGTATCTTATTTATTAGGTTCTTTTGAGCCTTCCATTGGGAAGCTTCCAAATGCCGCCACAGATAAGGTTCCTTCAAAAGTGTCTCCATCTATATCCATACTGATATCAACCGTAATATCTTCTCCCATATTTAGCTTAAAGGAGAATGATAGATTATTGCCATCGACAACTACATCTTCTATTTCATTTGTGCTTCCATTAAAGCTTACTGAAATTGTACCACTGTAGTCTCCAGGTGTACCCTTAATGGTAATTACACCACTGCCATTACCCTGAGGTGTTTCAGTTGTATAGTTCCAAGCACCGGAAACATCAATAGCATCTTCTCCGCTGCCTTTTTCTTTTTTCTTTTTCTTCTTTTTTGCTTCAAACTCATATTTCACCCCATCTACGAATACATATCGAATGTTCGCTTCTTTAGAAAAGTAGGTGGTATCTGAAATAATCAAGTTTGCCATTTTTCCAGTCTCCACAGTTCCCATCATACTAGACACACCTAGAATACTGGCAGGAGTAGTAGTAAGTGCTGCCAGCGCTTGATCTTCAGTCAGTCCATTTTCAATAACCTTTAGTAGGTTCGATCTGAAGTCTTTTGACTTAACGCCTAAGGTCGAGAACCCAAAGTTTACTCCATTAGCTTTAAACTGACTCGCTTGTGTATAATAGTTTTTGATCATCTCATTTTGACGAGTTTGTAGTGCTTTTTCTTCCAATTCAGCTCTAGTAGGCTCTTTTTTATCAGAAGAATCTTCTTCATCACTTTCTTCTTTTTCTTCTTCTTTCCACTCAGGAAGATCCAGAGAAAGGAAGATTGGAGAATTAGTGCTCTTAATTGCTGGAATTGCATCCCATCCTTGTTTTACTTCACCAATCATCATTTTAAATCCCAGATCTCTTTGAAGGGTAATAACTCGCATGATGTCTCTAACACTTTCTGCTTTAAATGAAACTGCCATTTGCTTGGAGACTACAGGATATAGTGCTTCAAGTGTTTTATTAGGATTTGGCCTTTCCATCCCATTTGGGCTAGCGTCATATTTTTTCTGATAATCTCTTGCCTGACTAGCTTTTCTGTACAGATCTCTATACTTAGCCATAACACCTATAACTGTGTTAGGATATACGCCGTTTGCACCTGCTAATTGAGAATACATGGACGCTTGATCTTTTACAATCATATTGTCGGAATTGTCGCCTCCCAAAAGAATAATTGCTCCAGATCCTGGAAGCATTCCATTATGAGGCACACTGTGAGATGCTGTGAATCCTAGTTTTCTGAAATCTCCAATCGATTTGTCATCCTTATTCAACATTTCTCTTGTAGAATTTCCAGGCGTAATGCCTGCACGTTCGTCAGTAGGATTGCCCGTTAATTTACGATCATCACGCCGATCACTTTCCTCTGGCTTTCCAACACCTATATTCGACATTCCTGATATGAATCCGGCATAAACAAACATGGAGTCTGCATCTACAATCCAAGCGTCTGCAGGAATTGATATGTTAGATCCAACTGCTTTTATGATTCCGTTTTCTATCAGGATGGAGCCATTTGTTATGGTTTTTCCAGGAGCCTGTATAATGGTAGCATTTTTGATTGCATACTTACTTGTTACAGGCTTCAGGTCGTTATCCTGAGAAATACTGATAAAAGGTGTAAGGCCTATCAGTAAGATTAGGATGACGCTTCTGAATAAGCTGTCACATTTTTGCATAGGGTTATTACTTTAGGTTTTTAAATATTAGGCTTTCAATTTAGAAAATTATGAGCGCTAGAAAACCATTATTATATGAGTGGTGTTTCCTACACGCCGTTCGCCATAATAATGAGATTATGGAATGATGGTATTTTGGTATTTCTTTGTTAAACACACGTTAACTACTACTCGATGAAACTTGATATTCTTGCTATTGTAGCTCACCCCGATGATGTTGAACTTTCATTTGGAGGTACCTTACTTGCTCATCAAAAAATGGGTTATAAAACGGGAATACTGGATCTTACTAAGGGAGAATTGGGAACGCGTGGAACTCCAGAGATAAGAGCAAATGAAGCCGCAGCAGCAGCGGAGATACTAAAATTATCTGTTCGCGAAAATTTAGGACTTGCAGATGGTTTTTTTGAAAACAACAAAGAAAATCAACTGAAAATAGCTGAGCAAATCAGAAGGTTTCAACCGCGAATTGTAATTACTAATTCGATATATGATCGTCATCCGGATCATACAAGAGGAGCAGCATTAGTTGAAACTGCTTGTTTTATTGCAGGTCTCAAGGCCGTGGCAACTAAATGGGAAGGTCAGGACCAAATTGCATACAGACCAGAGAAGTTGTACTTTTCGATCCAAAGCATCGCGCATGAACCAGATATTCTAATAGATATTTCTGAAGTCATAGAAGAACGAAGGGAGGCTATCAATGCATTTAAGTCTCAATTTTATGATCCAAATAGTAGTGAACCAGAAACATACATTAGTTCAAAAGGTTTCATGTCTATGTTAGAATCCAGAACTAGGGAATGGGGGCAGAGAATAGGAGTAGCGTATGCGGAGGGGTTTAAGGTTAAGCACTTTTTGGGTGTAAAGAGTTTATTCGATTTGCTTTAAACATCTTGTACTATAAAGATCGCATTTTTGTTGAGATCATAGAATCCAAACTCATGGGTCCCCCAAGGGGTATGCATTCTTAGCTTTTCTCTTGAAATGGTACCTCTTTCGATAAACTCTTCTGCGTATAGCTGAATATCAGGGACGAACAGTTTAATTACTGATGGAAAAACTGGGTCGTCATCGTTGGCATGATGCCATTGCAAGTGAATTTCATGATTTTCTCGCTGAAGGCCTGCATATCCTGCATCTCCAAATACTTTATTGAAGCCAACATATTTATCATACCAAACAAGATCTCTATCAATATCTGCTGATGAAAGTACAGGAATTAGCTGAAGTGGTGATTTGGGGCTCATGCTATTGTAAACGGCTATTTTTTGGATTTAGATTCAACACTAAGGATTTAGGGTATTGCGATCGAGGTATCTCAATTGAACTAAATAAGATTCTTTAGAACCTTTAAGGAAATAGTGCTTTGATCGAAGCCACTCCAATGCCTCTTCTAATTCTACGTTTTGATAAAATTCATCTCGACAGAAATGAACAAATTTCAGAATCTTAAAAGCATCAAACCAATGGAAAAACCGTTTTTGAAACGCTTCAATCGTACTAACAGAATTCTTAAGTTTTACAATTTCCTCAATCCATTTGTCTCCTAAAAATGTTTTAACAGTCATTGGAATTTTCCATTTACTGTCTTCCCAAAAAGAATCTAGTTTCCCAAAGAATAATCTTAGATCTTCAAAGGTGTTGGGATGATATACTTCATAATCATAGGCCAAATTCAAAAGCTCATTTACAGCTTTTCCGGTGCCAAATGGTACTCTATCAGAAACACGATCTGAAGGCCTTATTGTTGTTCCATTAATTTCTACAAAATTTCCATGAGGGATGGTTTTATTCAAGAAATAAAAGTCTTCACCTGCTTTCCGCGTATTCATACCTCCAACTTTTTCATACATGGAAGCTCTTACTGTAATACATGAACCTAATGTTTGATATGCATAAGGGAAGTTAGTGAAGCGCAAGGCATCAATATAGTAGCGTAAGTACAATTCATAATCGACGATGGCTTCATGATTTTCTCGGTGGAGCTGATGTTCATAGAAAACTATTCCTGATTGGATGTCTGGATTAGAATAAGTCAACTCAATGGTGTCAAGGTAGTTTGAGTCGCATCGGCAGTCAGCGTCGTAGCATATTATGGCCCCATCGTTGCCTGCTTTTCTAAATATTCTTACAGCCTCATCCATTCCAATTTTTCTTGCTAAGCCTACACCAGCTTTTTTATCAGGGAGCTTTTGGTAAGACGCCAATAGATGGTACTTGCTTTTGTAAGTTTTTAACTTACTAATAGTCAGTTTATTTGCTGCTGTGATTCCTTCTTTTGCTTTTTCTGACTCATTTATTATCACAATAATTAAGACCTCATGCGCGGGTTCTTTGCATGAGTTGAGGGCATCCAGCGCTCCTATCAAATCAGGTTCTTTGAAGCATGGAATCACTACCACCATTGATAAGTTGGTGGGTGGTTGATATTGTGGGAATAACTCTTCCGGCCAAGCGTATCGCTCTAGATATAATGACATTAGGGAGATAGACGAGTTATGTTCCAAATATCATTTTCTTCTTTTTTAAAGAAAATTCGATCATGCAATCGGCTTTTTCTTCCCTGCCAAAATTCAATGGTTTCTGGGATTATTCTGTAGCCACCCCAATGATCTGGTAATGGTATTTTACCATCTTTAAATTTTTGCTTCATTTGAGCAAGCTTTTCTTCCAGTATGCTTCGAGAGCTTATGACTTCACTTTGATTTGAAACCCAAGCTCCAAGTTGACTTCCCTGCGGTCGAGAGAGAAAATATTTAAGAGATTCTTTGGTTGAAATTTTTTCAACATGACCGGTGATTGCCACTTGACGCTCCAATGAATACCATGGAAATAGTATTGAAACGTTTGGGTTTGATTTAAGGTGATTTGCTTTCCGACTTTCATAGTTTGTGTAGAATACAAACCCCTGTTGATCAAATGTTTTAAGTAATACAGTGCGCTGATATGGTTGACCTTCTCCATTCACAGTTGATAGCACCATTGCCGTGGGTTCTAAAATTTCACTATTCAACGCCTCTTGAAACCACTTTTCGAATTGTTCGAAAGGGTTTTGTAAAACAGATTGCTCATCTAAGGCAGCCTGAGTGTATTCCTTGCGAATAGAAGCAATATCTTCTCTCATATTCAGCTTTCCTTTTACTTTTGAAACTCAGCTAAAGCGAAGGTAAAAGGTTAAAAACAAAAAGCGATGAAGTTTAGAATTGACTTGACAGTAGAATCAAAAAAAGAATGGGTAGAGGCAGTAATTGATGACTTTGATACGTTTCTCCAAGATCATGCGGATTGCGAAAGAAAGGCATCGGCGATGGCGCTAAGTTTGGTAGCTAAATATCCAAACAGAACTGAAATAATTCCAGAATTAATTGAAACGTCTGTTGAAGAACTCGAGCACTTTCGCGACGTATACGCTATCATGGAATCGCGAGGTATCCAATTGAGCCATGAAATTCCGCAGGACATGTATATCAAGCAGTTGCTTCAGATATGTAGAGATGGAAGAAATGAACGTTTTATGGATCGGCTGCTTCTTGCATCTTTAGTTGAAACTCGTGGTGCTGAAAGGTTTAGACTTGTCTATGAAGCACTTGAAGAAGGTGAGTTGAAGCAATTTTATCATCGATTATGGGCTTCTGAAGCTCGTCATGGAGAAGTGTTTGTAAAAATGGCACTTAATTATTTTGATGAGGATGAAGTCTATAATAGATTGGAGGAAATGAAACAGAGGGAAGGCGTGATCTTAGACGAACTTCCGATTAGAGCAGCCTTACACTAAGAAGACTATGGACTACTTTTCGCAGGAAAAATCAGTAAAACCAGAAAGAGGAGATCTTCTTATCTCAGAACCATACTTGCCAGACCCGAATTTTGAACGCACTGTTATATTTATATGTGAGCACGATGAAAATGGCACTTTTGGTTTCGTTTTAAACAATAAAGCACAGGTAGAGCTCAATGATCTTATAGAGGAGGCAGGCGACTATCCAGCTAATTTATTTGTAGGAGGCCCTGTTGAACAAAACACTTTACATTTTTTACATCGTGAACCAGCCTTAGCTTCTTCTTCAAGAGAAGTGGTCCCGGGAATTTTTTGGGGAGGAGATTTTAATCAACTTACTGAAATGATGAATACCCGCTCAATCGAATCTACTGACCTGAGGTTTTATGTCGGTTATTCAGGTTGGGCTGCAGGACAGCTGATGGACGAAATGGATGCAAAATCATGGATTGTCCTGAAGGGGACGAGTCCCTCAATGATTTTTGATTGGGACAACCAAGACCTATGGAAAGCGTGTCTAAATACTATGGGCGGGAAGTTCCGACTCATGTAAAACTATCCAAAATATCCAAAATACAATAAAAGACAGAATG
>CAZWLS010000041.1:0-8495 GCA_964634415.1 uncultured Roseivirgaceae bacterium
ACCTAACAATAAAAAAGATTGTTAGTGCCAATCCGCATGAACCAATAAAGCTTTAGGTATTATTCTTTTCTAATTATGATTTGAGTTTTTATTTAAAAAAACTAAATGCAAAGGGGGTTTTTACAACTTTTGACTACATAAATGATTTCCCATTCTTTATTCCAAGAACAACTGAGATAGAAGAATTGACAAAAGACTATGTTAAGAACGCAAAGCTCAACTTGAATACTGATAAGTTGGTTCAACTAATTAATAAATATTACGGTAGACACCTAGGGCTGGCAACCTCTTTTTTAAAGTCTTTGCAATCAAGTCAAAATAGAGGATCAATTGAAGACTTTATACACCTGCAGGTAGTCAATAAGATCGAATATTATCAGGAGAATAGAAGGGAAATAGATAATTATCTAGCGCGAAAATATCTTAATGTAACTTCTGTAATTGAAGGATGCTATAATCTAGGAATCATATTTCATAATGATCGTGGTATTCCAGAATTAGTAAATAGTGAATGGGCTAAAGATTATGAAACAGAAGATACAGAAATAGTAGTTAATAGTATTCATTCAAATGATGAGGAAAATAGTTCTATTGATATAAAGTTTCTTAATGAATTACTCATTGAGACAGCCATTAACACTCCAAATTCATCAAATTATTTAATAAAAATAATTCAGAGATCAGGTTTTCCAAAGATGTGGGAAGCTGAAAGAAAACAGAGTATCATTAATGATATAGAGATTGATTCAAAAGAACTGTTAGACTGGGCATTAAGCAAAGGCTCTAATCCAGAAAATTCGAACTATACTGTATTAGGATCAATTGCTACTTCACTTCTGGATGATTTAGGCTTTGAAAAAAGAAATAAACTAATAGCTTGGATTTCATACTATGAGCAATGCAAGAAGGGAGGAATTCACGATAATACCTATTTTATCCCATCAATTGAAAAATCTAATGTAAATAGTTCAACTGAATTTGGTCCATCATTTAAGACAGATTTAAGAGAAGAGGAATTGCATTCTATATTGAAACCGCAACCCGAAGAACTTGAACTCGGTTTTTTAGAACAGGCTGTTAAGTATAGTAGATCAGTATGTAAGGTTGAAGAACAAGATGGATCTGCCTTAGGTACAGGTTTTTTATATCTAAATATAAATACCGTCATAACTAATTTTCACTTATTCAATGTTGATTCTATTGATGAATTGGAATCTAAAATAGCTAGTGTGAATTTCAGATTTGGATTGTACGAATTTGGTAGTGAAAATCAGTGCGTGTTTAAAGCAAATTCGCTTGTTGCATTTAGCCCTACTGAAAAACTAGATTATGTGCTGATAAATTTGGAGTCTAATGTTTTTAATTCTGTTGATATTGAGCTTCCACAACTTAATTACAGTCCTCCTGAGGTAAAATCAGGTTTGCACCTTTTACATCATCCCGGAGGCGAAACAATGAAACTCAATTATTCAACTCAAGGAGTAACTTCTGTCTTAAGAGAAGACAATAAACTTCAATATGTGACGAGTGCTAGGTCTGGTTCTAGTGGAGCACCTTGTTTTGATGACAACTGGAAGATAGTTGCTGTTCACCATGCTCAAAGAAATAAATCTTTTGGTTCAGTAAGACAAGGGGTTTTGATTAATGCAATACAAGATTCAATAAATAGTCAAAAATTATGAATAGAAGAATAATAACACAGAGCTATCATTCGACTCAAGCTGGGGATACTGATAAGCATTTTGATAAAGTGATTAAATATATTCCTGCTGATATTGTTGCCGCCTGGCTGACAGCAAAGGGTATAATCCTTTCTACTACGCCTGAAGAATATCCACAGGAAAATGCTCTATGGATTTCATTTAGCCTAGGTTTAATAGCAACATTTTTTTGGACCTTACGCCAAACAAGGATGGAGAATAAAAAGCCAGCCTACTTTCAAGCCGTATTTTCTTCAGTTGCCTTTCTTATTTGGGTAATAGCTATTGGACAACCATTTTCTTTTCATCCTGCAACAGGGTCACTGGTGTTGCTTCTATTTACCATAATCTCTGGGTTTATCAATCCACCTGAAAATAATTAAAACGCTCCAATTTCATGGCTTAATATTTATTTCATCGATTGCATCTATGAATGATTACTTATGATAAAGACACTTTTTATTCAATAGAACCATAGATATTTGTCGCACACATTTAAATGAACAACATGTCAGAAAAGAAATTTTATCATGTCGGTGAGCTTAGTGCTGAACAGCCGGCTAAGACCCAATATGAATCAACCAAATTTGCTAAGGCAAAACACCCAGAACCTTATCGATTTGAAGTAAACCTAAGTGCAGAGGCTGGTAACAAACAAAGCAAAACAGGGGTGGTTTCTGTCAACATACCAGGTTTCAGTCCAGTTAAGCTTTATTGCGATGAGCAACCACCGGTAGGAGACGATACTGCACCACCACCATTGGCTTTCTTTTCTGCAGGTATAGGCTTTTGTCTCATGACTCATTTGACTGATATTCTTACTGCGAGAAAAATTCAGGTTGACAGCTTAAAGCTAGAGCAGCGCATTGTATTCAGAACGAATTTGGGTCACATGCGTGAGCATGGTTACATGACAAACGGCGGATGTGATATGGTAGAAACTCATGTTATCATTGAGAGTCCTGAGCCGGAGGAAAAAATCAAAGACCTTTTAAATGAAGCCGAGAATGGTTGTATGGCTCATTTTGCGCTAAGAAACCCGATCCCTTGGTCTACTAGACTCGTGTATAATGGGCAAGAGGCCATCAGCCGATCTTCGGAAAATGCATAGTATATCTCTGATTGCTTCCACTGAGATGAAGTGATTGTCTGGTGGTGTTTTATTGATGGTGTTTTTCTACATTTAAGTAAAGAAATCTAACTATCACCCTATGGATACCCTAACCATGACAGACGCTGACATTGTCAGTGGGCAATCTGCTAATGCCGCAAAAGCAGTTGAATTACCAACTTACCTCTATGCTACTGTTCTCGCATCATTTAGTATAATGATCGGATTAGTATGGGATATTAGTTGGCATACAAGTATTGGACGAGATGGATTATTATCAGCACCACACCTTGCCATATACTTTGGTGGAGTTTTAGCTGGAATTTTCTCCGGAGTCCGTGTGCTAAAAGTCTCTTTTGCAGGTTCTGAGCAGCAGAAGCAAGAAAGTCTGTCATTTTGGGGGATATTTAAAGGGTCACTTGGTGCACTTTTTTGCATCTGGGGTGCGTTTGCCATGCTTACTTCAGCACCCTTTGATGACTGGTGGCACAATACATATGGGCTGGATGTGACCATTCTTTCCCCACCGCATACGGTATTGTTACTAGGTATGGTGACGATCCAATTTGGGGCGATGATCACAGTGCTTTCTGTGAAAAATCGGATGAATTTGCAGAATCAAATCAATCCTGCAATTGAGAAACGTTTGAGAATATTTTTCGCTCTTTCATCTGGATTTGTATTGTGTATGTTGTTCACGATCGCATCCGAATTTTTGGGCCGACATGATATGCATGGAGCGTTCTTTTATCAAGTATCTAGCTTATTGTTTCCATTGCTCTTGGTAGCAGTATCTATTTCTGCTCCAAGTAAATGGGGCGCAACCCTCGCAGCTTCAGTTTACACGGTATTTATGGCTGCAATGGTTTGGATACTGCCGTTATTTCCGGCAGAACCACTTCTGGGTCCGGTAATGAATCCAATTACCAATTTTCAAGCTTTCGAGTTTCCCTTACTGTTGATTTTTCCTGCGATTTGTATTGATATTATTACTCAAAGATCTAAGGATAAAAACCCTTGGTTGATATCGATACTCTATGCAGTAGGATTCCTGATGATTTTATTTGTTTTTCAATATCCTTTTGGAGACTTCTTAATGTCAGGTGCCGCTAGAAACTGGTTCTTTGGCACCGAAAGTTGGTACTTCGGTTCCAGTCCCGATTGGCAATATCGCTTCGCTTATGCCAACTGGATGGAGGATACTGGTTTTGTATTAGTTAAGGGTCTTTTGATTGCTTTCATCATCGGCTATTTAAGTTCCCGACTTTCTATGAGGTGGGGTAAGTGGATGAAAAATATCATGAGATAATACCGATAGATTATGAAAAGAATAATATGCACATTCATTGTCTTACTTTTAGCAAGTTCCTATAGTAAGAGTCATATCGGTAGTCCGGGAGTTACACTTGAAGGTAAAGCCGGTCCTTATGCAGTTACCGTTGTAGTAAATTCTCCAGATGTAATACCTGGCACAGCTTCGGTAGATGTATATCTAACTGATCCAACAGTTTCTGAAGTACAATTAAAGCCTATCTATTGGTTTGCAGGAGCATCAGGCACTCCAAAAGCTGATATCGCCGTTCCAGTGTCAGGTGAATCAGGTCATTATAAAGGTGAGATTTGGCTCATGAGTCCTGGTAGTGCAAGCATAGAAGTTACAGTTGTTGGTGAGATAGGAGAGGGTAGCATTTTACTACCAGTGATGGCCGTTTCAACAGCCCAAAAAGAAATGGAATCTTCTTTGGGTTGGACTTTGGCAGGGTTAGGCATATTCCTTGTAATCTTAATGGTTACAATAATTAGTTTGAGTACCAGCGACTCGTTGGTGAAACCTGGAGATCCTGCTACAAAGAAGGTACGAACAAAACGGTGGGTTGGGGCTACTATTGGTCTTGTTATTCTGGTGCTCGCAGTTTGGGGTGGTAATAACTGGTGGAATAGTTGGTCCAGTAGTTATGAAAGGTATATGTACAAGCCATTTACAGCTACATCTTGGGTTACAAATGACAATCAAAAGCAAACGTTAAATTTCAGTATTGACTCTACACGGTTAGAGCAACTCTATCTTACAAGAAGTATTAACTATCTCATTCCTGACCATGGGAAAATTATGCACATGTTCCTGCTTAAGATGGGGTCATTAGATGTTTTTGCGCATCTCCATCCTCTTAGGACAGATTCAGCAATGTTCAAGACTGTAATCCCACCATTGCCGGCAGGTGATTACTATGTTTTCACCGATGTTTCCCGTTTGAGCGGATTTTCTGAAACCATTGCAGATACTATTTCCATACCTGAGCCAAATGAACAAGTTGTCGCATCTTGGAATGATTCATTGCTAATAGATAGGGATGACACTTACTACATCACGGATCCAATTGTAAAAGCAGCTGACCAACCGATATTGCCTGGTGGTGATATCGTTATATGTGGAAGTCCAGGTCAGAAAACCATTCTTCCTGATAGTTCTTATGTGACATTAGAACTACCAGCATCTAGAGAGTTTAAAAGTGAGCAATTGTATCAGCTAACATTTGCCTTCGAAGATGAGGATGGTGAACCTTCAGAATTAGAACCTTACTTAGGTATGATGGGTCATGCAGTAGTTTTCAAGGAGGATGGGAGTGTGTATATCCATCTACACCCGGTAGGTTCTTATTCCATGGCTTCACAAGAAGTGATGGAGAAAAGGATGGAATCTAAAGATGGTAGGGTAGATTGGAATGCATTGCAAAAGCAAAGCGTTTTTAGAGACAGTATTGATCAAGTGATTGCAGATTTGAACAGTCTTCCGTACAATGAAAGAGACAGTCTGCTAGGCATTGGAATGGATCATTCTACTGACGACCCATCGCATCCGGATCATGCAGTTGTTAAGTTTCCATACTCTTTTCCGGAAGCCGGTCAATACCGCATATATGTCCAAATGAAACGTAATGAGAAGATTCTGAATGGAGCCTTTGATGTAGAGGTAGTTGATTGATTTGAAGTTTTATAAACTCAATAATCAAGTTTTAGAAGAAGATCTGGATTTTGATTGATAATTAAATCATCAAAAGACTATTATATTGCTCAATCCTGTAACCTTATTACTAGTTTGTAGTATTTAATGTGTATGTTTATACTACTAAATAGTATTAATGGTTATGTCTGACTACAAAATCGGAGAATTCGAAGAGATCGTAATGTATACGGTAGGCATCCTTCATGGAAATGCGTACGGTGTGACGATCAAAGATGAAATTGAAAATCGGGTAAAAAGAAAAGTAAGCATAGGGGCACTCCAAGTGACCTTAAGACGATTGGAGAAAAAAGGACTATTAAGCAGCGATCAAGGAGAAACAGAAGACGCTCGTCGTGGCCGACCTAAACTTTTCTTTTCACTTACAGCCACAGGTAAGAATGTTTTGGTCAACATTCGTAATAACCGCAATCAGCTGTGGGATGCTTTACCTAAAGTAGTAATCGATCTGCGATGATGAATCAGACAAACCCACCAAAACTTCCTTGGTACTTCTTAAAGTGGTTCTGCAAGCGCGAATATCTGCCTGACGTTGAAGGGGATTTGCTGCAGTATTACGATAGAAGGGTTAAGGATCTTGGTAGTAGAAAAGCCAATTGGATGTTTACTCGTGACGTACTGCTATTGTTTCGTCCTGGTATGATCCGCTCAATTAACGAATCTCAAAAACTTAGAATTATGGACTTACTCTTGCACAGTTTTAAAGTATCATTTCGGAATTTTAATAAATACCGAGCCTCATTTTTAATCAATTTACTTGGTCTGTCAACGGGCCTCGCATGCGTTCTATTAATATTTCTATGGGTACAGGATGAGCTATCCATTGATCAATTCCATGCCAATGGCGATAATCTCTATCAGCTTTTGGAGAATGTAGATCAAGGCGGAGGTATGATCACAAGAACGACTACAGCAGGACCTACATCACCTGGATTGATGGAAGATTTTCCTGAAATAGAATTAGCGGTTTCTACTACTTGGGATGAAAGCGCCTCACTGTTTTTAGAGGAAAAAAGCGTAGCGACATTTGGGATGTATGCTCACGAAGGATTTTTTAAACTATTTAGTTGGGAAATTACCAGTGGAAATCCTAATCAGTTGCTAACTGATCCCACCAGTATTGTTCTATCAGAAAAGGTAGCCAAGAGTTTGTTTGGAGATGAAAACCCAATTGGTAAAACAATTGAATATCAAGGCGAAGAGTCACTCAAAGTAACAGGTGTCTTTAAAGACATCCCGAAAGAATCTACCATTCAATTCGAGTTTATTATTCCTTTTTCAAATTTCTGGAACAATAACGAGTGGTCTCAAAATTGGTACAATACAGCATTCAGTACGTATATCTTGTTTAAAGAAGGGGCAGATATTGATGCATTCAATGAAAAAGTGAATGACTATGTGCGCGAAAAAACTGAAGGGAACGCGAGTCATAGATCTCCTTTCGTGGCATCATTTGGTGAGAGGTATCTCAATAGTAAGTACGAAAACGGAGTGGTTGCAGGAGGTAGGATTGAATACGTTCAGCTCTTTAGTGCCATCGCATTGTTCATTTTATTGATAGCCTGTATAAACTTCATGAATCTTTCTACTGCGAGGGCTTCAAGGAGACTAAAAGAAATAGGGGTTAAGAAAACCGTAGGTGCAAGACGCAGGTCATTGATCATTCAATTCTTAAGTGAGTCTATTTTGTTAATGGCTATTTCGATGGTTATCGCGCTTTTGATTGTTTGGTTGTTACTCCCTCAATTCAATTTCATCACCGACAAGACATTGGCACTTGCTTTTAGTACAGAGTTGATAGCGGGAATTTTTAGTATCCTATTCGGTGCAGGCTTACTTGCTGGCAGCTATCCAGCCTTCTATTTGTCTAAGTTCAAGCCTGTAGCGGTTCTTAAAGGAGCACTTAACACTTCGACAGGAGAAGCGTGGGCAAGAAAGGGGTTGGTGACATTACAGTTTACGCTATCTATAGTTCTCATCGTTTCTGTAATTGTGGTATTCGAGCAAATTCAGTACACACAAAACGAGAACTTGGGCTATGATAAGGACAACGTATTAATTATGAACGTAACCGGAGGACTAGCGGATAGTCTAAAGTATTCTACCTTTTTGAGTGAAGTATCAAAAATCCCCAATGTTGTTGCCGCCTCTGGTTCGAATCATGACATGACGGGGCATAATGGTGGTACGTATGGGATTTTCTGGCCTGGAAAAGATCCAAATGATCGGACAGAGTTTGAACGTATGTTTTGTAAGCAAGGCTTTATCGAGATGATGGATATAGAAATAGTAGAAGGAAGATCATTCACAGAAGACTTTATGACTGATTGGGGCAAAATCATTTTTAATGAAGCGGCTATTACATACATGGGACTAGAAGATCCTATTGGAACAAAGGTGACGATGTTTAACCAGGAGGTAGAGATCGTTGGTGTGGCCAAAGATTTTCACTTTAATTCGTTTCACGAAGAAGTGAAGCCGGCATTTTTCTATTTGGAAGATGACGACACCTGGTATATTATGGCCAAATTGACTGCAGGTGCTGAGAAAGAAACAATACTTGCTCTTGAAGATCTGCATCAACAAATGAATCCAGGTTTTGATCTTACATACCGATTCTTAGATGATGATTATCAAGAGCTATATGAGGCCGAAAATCGAG
>CAZWLS010000041.1:8506-16566 GCA_964634415.1 uncultured Roseivirgaceae bacterium
TACTTCGCTACCATAGCGGTGATCATCTCGTGCTTAGGCCTATTTGGATTATCCTCATTTAGTCTGGAGCGAAGAAGTAAGGAAATTGGAATTAGAAAAGTATTAGGCTCTTCGGAGTTTAGCTTATCTCAGAGGTTGGTGTTTGATCTAACCAAGATGGTGTTTATTGCTGTACTGATCGGACTACCTGTAAGCTATTTAATTGCTGATAGCTGGCTTCAAAGTTTTGCTTTTCGCATTCAATTAGAAATTTGGTTTTTCGCAGCGGCAGGTTTTATAACATTAACTATTGCGTTATTAACAGTTGGCTATCAGGCTGTTAAGGCTGCTAAATTAAACCCTGTTCAATTCTTAAAAGATGAATAGAGCAGTTACTTAAAAGCATAAAAAAGAGCCCAAGTAATTAGTATTACTTGGGCTCTGTTGTGAATAATGTCTTGGTTTCTTTTAAGGGACACTTTCTTGCAGCCAGTTAAATTCCTTTCCTTCAAGTTTATAGTCGCGCTCGTCCCAAAGTAAGTCCACTCGTAGTGTGTCTTGATTCTTATAGATCCCATTCAACTGTAACCCTCTGTTTTCGAGAGAGGCGTACGATCCAACGAATAGTGGAATGGAGTCATTTCTAAATCTCTTGATGGTTAATTCATCAGTGGCACTGTCTAACGAGTAATTGAAGAAGTAGGACCTACCATAGCTTATTCGAAATGCAGAATCTAGTAATCCAATGCTGCCTCTGCCACCATTGTCTATTGCGAGGTCCTTCCAGTGAATTTTTGAATTAATATCAGCAGGAATCGTATCTCCATTTAGGATAAAATTGGTGACTGAGTAGTATCCACTTTCAAAGGGAGCGGGAGTAGTGGTATTGCTTCTAGCTTCATAAAACGTGTAATAGTTGTAGAAAGGATAGATCGCAAAACACCCAATAAAGATCAGCTTCAACACCAGTCTGGTAGGTTTAAACCACTTTTTGATCATTGGGACATCCCATGAGGTATCAGGCTCTGCTTGTCTGTTTAAAACAAAAAAGTTTAAGATTCGCTTAAGGTTGGTAATACTGATAAATATGCATGCGAGCAGTAATTGAAAGGAGAAGATCTTAACAGGAATATCGAAAGTCATATTGAGTAGAAATACATACGAGAAGACGCCAATGCCAAGCAATGCGCCAAGGCCGATTGTCCTTCTATACAGTAGCAACACGCCAACTAGTACTTCTGCAAACCCACTAAAAAACTGATATGCCTTTGAATAGCCTACGAAATTCCAGGAGAATCTCATAGCACTGAAATTTCCTAGATCGGTGGCGTAATAGCTAGGAGAGGGCGATGGCATTTGCAAACCAAATACTTTGATTATTCCATAAATGAATGCGAAGATGACGATGTAGTAGCGTACAACATTTCTAATAGATAGGCTTAGCCAAAAGTATGATTTTCGCTTACGGTCTAATATTGACCAAATGACTGTTCCAACCAATGCGTAGAAGAACTGAGCATAGATGCTAGCCCAACCCATAGATGTGTCACCACTTCCTCTTGTAGGCACTAATTCATCTTTAACTGTATAGATAAAATCGTTAAATAAGTAAGTATAACCTTTTGAAAACCATGTGCTATAAGCATTTACGAATTCAAAACCGGGAATGGACCCCAACCAAGACCAAATGGCTGTGGAAAGCACAAAGTAGATGGTGAAAAATCTAAATAGAATTAGCTGATAATTAGGCCAGTCAGCATTGTTACCTCTTATTTCATTCATCCGCTAAAAATAGTTGATTATTGAAATCGAGATATCCATAATACGATCCATTATGCTTTAATTAACAATTCTTAATGAAATAATTGATGCTTAATTGGAAGGACGTCATGAGTTATCCAATGTTGATATAAGCACAAAGTATGTTTGAATGAAAAGCTTATTCTCAATAAAAAAGTCAAATACATTCGAATGCTTAATGCAACATATTAACAGTGATCAATTGACCAATTAGTCAATCAATTAATTAATTAATACCTAAATACTAAATGTATCCAGAATGAATAGTGCCAAAAGACCCAATCATTTGAAGTTCAATTTCATAATGCTGGCGATTTTTCTTTGCTCATTTTATCACCAATCCAGTGCGCAAGAAGTTGTCGATGATGCAATAGAGTTGGCTGAACTTACAGACATTCCTAAAACCAAGGTACTAATCGTAGGTACTTTCCATTTTGACCAAGAGCAGAAATATGATGAGCTATCAGAAGAGAATCAAAAAGAACTTGAGAAAATAACTAAAAGCTTAGCGGTCTTTAATCCTACGAAAGTAGTGGTTGAAAAAGACCCCTCACTCTCAGAGCGTTACAATAGGGGATATCACAAACTGCTTGATGGCAAACTAAGCCTTGATACCATGAGGAATGAAATTTTTCAATTGGGTTTTCGCATGGCGCAATATATGAATCACGATAGTATTTACCTGTTTGATAATAAACCTGATTACATAGGATCACTAAAGGACTTTACGTTCGAAAAAATGCTCGCTTATGCGGATGAATATGATTCTGCATTCAATAAAGTACATTTTGACAAAATCAATAAGGTATTTACACAAAATCAAAACACCCTCAATTCATTGCCATTATATCAAAATCTTAAGATGAGAAACTCCCTGCAAATGGAAAAATACAATACCTATCGAATGCACATGATCGAGATGCGAATGGGAATTAATGATAGTTGGATGGGGCCCGATTGGTTAGGTAGGTGGTATCAGCGAAACATTCGCATGATGACCCATATTATGAAATTTATGACAGCAGAAGATCGCATAATCGTTTTCGTAGGCGATAATCATAAATGGGTACTTGAGCAGCTTATGAACAATACTCCAGAATTTGAGGTGGTTTCTTCTTTTGATTATTTCTAATTGAATATGGTGATTATGCACACAATTAAAAAATCTTTTGAACAAAGTAAAAACGACTTTTAAACAAAGTTAAAGCCTGGGCATATAGTGAATTTTGTTTCGAATTAATTGAAACAACTCACTGATGAATAGCACAAATGATTTTGGGAAACACGGTTGGACTCCAGATAGGATTGGAGATTTAAGCGGTAAAACTTTTGTGATAACAGGCACAACAAGTGGTACTGGTTTTGAAGCCACAAGGATACTGCTCTCGAAGAGGGCCAAAGTGGTTATGCTCAATCGCAATGAGAAGAAATCTGAGGAAGTGATTACCACTTTAAAAGAAGAATTGGGCAATCACATTGAAGTATCCTTTATCAAATTGGATTTATCTGAACAGGCTGCAGTCGTTCGAGCTGCGGAAGAAGTGCTTAGTAAAGTATCACGTATCGATGCATTGATATGTAATGGTGCAATTGCACAAGTACCTAATCAAGTTTTAACGGTTGATGGATTTGAAAGTCAGCTTGGTGTAAATCACTATGGCCACTTTACGTTGCAGGCTCTCCTTTATCCATTAATTGAAAAATCTAAAGGGCGAATTGTAGTAGTAGGCAGCGAGGGATATAAAATGGGATTAAAGACCATCAAATTTGATGATTTGAATTGGGAGAACGATTACAGTGGCAATGCGGCATACAGCCAAAGCAAACTAGCTCAGATCATGACAGTTTATGAGTTGCAAGATAAATTAAAGAAAGCGGGGAAAACTGATGTTAAAGTTTATGCTTGTCATCCGGGGGCCTCACGAACGTCGCTAATTAAGACAAGTGGTGGATTACTGACACGGTTTATCTGGCAGCTTATGAAGCTTTCACCCATGGTACAATCTGCAGAGAAGGGTTCTTATCCTGAACTAATGTGTGCAACAGAGCCAGAATTAGATGAAAAAGGGTTTTATGGACCAACTGGCAGAAACTACTGGACAGGTCCGGTTGGAGCATGTAAATTGGAATCTCATGCCTTAGATAAGCAAGTAGCTTCTAAATTATGGGTAATTTCAGAAGAGCAAACGGGACAGAAATTTCAATTGAAGTAAAGAGATGAAACCAAAGGGGATAAGCAAAGGCCGGGTCTTTTTGTCTGGTACCGTTGAGAAGGTATTTACCTGGGAGCATATATCTCCTGATCACATTCTTGTGTTTATTTATTCGGGAGAAATGATCATAACATATGGAAAGATCACTTCTACATTTACTGCTGGAGATACGGTGTTAGTGCCTAAGAATCAGTTGACAAGGGTCATCAAATACCCTGCAGATGGACAACCGTTTAAAGCGGTTTCTATGCTTATTCCAGAAGAGGAACTACGCAAATTTTACGTCAACCGATCCATAGTCAACAACTGGGATAATCGGGTGGTAAAGGAGCGGCCAATAAATGCTAGCCCGCTTTTGTCAGGTTTTTTTGATTCATTGATTCCCTATTTTGAGATGCAAAATGAGCTGCCAGAATCACTGGTCTCGATCAAAATACATGAAGCTTTAACCATCATTGATGAAATAGATAAAAGAGTAAGTGCGGTCTTAGGTACATTTAATGAAATTGGTAAAATCAATCTCGAGAAGTACATGGAGGAGCATTTTATGTACAATTTGCCGCTTGAGAAGTTTGCTTTTTTGACAGGAAGAAGTCTTACGGCATTTAAAACTGATTTTAAAAAAATATTCAAGAAGACTCCCGGTAAATGGTTGACGGAGCAAAGGTTGAATTTAGCCTATCATAAGCTAACGGAGCAAAAGCTCAGGGCAACCGAAGTATATCTTGCAGCAGGTTTTGAAAACTTATCGCATTTCTCCTATGCGTTTAAAAAAGAATTTGGATTCAGCCCAAGCAAAGTGGGTAAAAACGATTAATACGAAAAACTGAAATCATGGAAATATTAAAAGCGGCAACAGATTGGGCCAAAGCAGAAGTCTTTTCGGCAAGGTTTTTCATTCTTTTTGGTATCATGTTTATGGCTGCTGCTATTGGATTTTGGCAGCTCGGAAAGAGTGAGATAGCTAAAGCTTTTGTATCACCAGCAGCAGTAGCAGGTGTTTTACTATTGACTGTAGGTATTGGAATATTTTTTGCCAATAAGTCACGAATTACAAGCTTTGAAAGAGATTATAATGCCGACCCATCAGCGTTTGTAAAGTCTGAAATAGCACGAACTCAAAAGTCTATGAATGAGTATAAGACAATTGTATTCAAGGTTATACCATTCATTATTGTTGCTGCGGCTTTAATAATTGTTTTTGTAGATAAGCCAATGTGGCGGGCGATCTGTATTACTACCATTGCAATGATGGTTGTTATTATGATTGTAGATAGTAATGCAAATGCCAGAATACTCGAGTATCACGAGCAGTTGACTCAAGCAGATAAGTAAGGAGCGATTTCTATAATCACTCTAGCTCCAAATTCTTTGATTTGGTTTTATTGATCCACTTTTTAAGAAATAGCCAAATAATAAGGTAGGATATTAAATACCAGACTTTATACCTTCCAAACAGTGGCATTTCAATAGCCAGATCGAAGAGGTCTAGTTCAAAATTGAGACCTAAAATATTGACTTCTAAACCTTCTTCGAATCCAATGCTTGTGCCAAGTAAGCCATGGAGCGATGCTTGGATACCACTACCGCTAGCAGACATTCCCAATGATTGATTCAACGGGCGCCAATCTTTGCCAATAGCTGTAGAGGGAAGATCAAGACCCATTTCAGGAACTTTCAAACCTACCCATGACACAAAAGTGTTGCTGTTGGGACCTGGAAAGAGGGTGTATTCGTTGCTGTATGGATATGCTTCAATCGCTGCATCAACTTTATCTATGATTTCCTCAACATTTGGTCCCCGAAGATCCAATAGTAATGTTGCTTGATTGCCCCACCAAGAATCAATTGGAACATGCGTTTCACGGAAAAGGACATTGCCGTTTCTTTCCTGTTTCCATCCGATCACTTGATTGACTTCAAATACATCGCTCCCTTGTCTTTTCATAGCAATCCATGAGTGAACAGCGAACATTCCTTTAGGTCCCCAGGTTCTCGCTGCATAGACTCGCAATATTGCTTCGTCATAATTTTCGGGATGAGCAACAACATCATCGGATTCCATTGATATGCCTAAGGAATTTGCTCCACGATTTATCAGTGACGGCGTGAATAAGAATACGATAAATACAAGTCGGAATAGATACGATTTAGAATTCTTCGGAGAGGTCCTTCCAAACTTCTTTCTGAATTCGTCCTTTTCGTGATTACTTAGATTTCTATCCATCTTTTACCTTGGTCAAGGCATAGTCTTTTCAAGTGTGCTAGAGCACTAAAACGGTCGAATATCTGATCTAGTTGCTTATCCGCTAGCTTTTCGCGTATTCAATCTTGAGGATGTGCCAAACGAACTTTGCAACTTTGGTTTCAACGATTGCTTCATCACCGACTTTTTTGTCGATCAGTGCCTTAGCCATGGGTGAGTCCATCGAAATGTAATCTTTGTTGCCTATCAGTTCTTCATAGCCGACAATTCGAAAACGTTTTTTCAGTCTCTTTTCCTTATTCTCAATCTCAACCCAAGCTCCAAATGATACTTTATCTTCCATGTGAGGATGGTAATCGATGACTTTGAAGTTGTCGATACATCTTCGGAGATATAACAGTCGCTTGTCGATTTCGCGCAGTCGCTTTTTATTGTAGTGGTAATCGGCGTTTTCAGATCGATCGCCCAGGCTAGCTGCCCAAGCAACTTTATTCGTAATGTCTGGACGCTCTACTCGCCAAAGGTGATCGAGTTCTTTTTTTAAGCGTTCCATACCTTCCGGCGTGACCAGTTGTGATCGTATGAGCCTTTTTTTCTCCACGTAGCAAAATTATATTTCTGGAAGTAATTGAAAAATCAACTGCCGCACATAATTAAACTACTTCTTCTTAGAAGTCTTAACTTTTTTCTTAATGTAATTAAGCACTTGTTGGTAGTTACTATTTTCTTGATTGCTGATATGCAACACTTTGTCATTAGACAATACAATAGTTAAGCGCTTATAATCCGCATTTTTTTGTTTGACCACTTCTTCGTGCCAACTAGTGATTTCAGAAATTTTAAATGATTTCTTCGTTCCAAGAAAATACTGATATGTCAGCTTATTGTTCCCAATCATCAGTCTAAGTGCGGATGTATATCCTTTTCGGGCGATAGCTATTGCAATCACTAATAAGATCGGTGTGAATATTAGTTTCAGCCACAAGTAAGAATCTGGATTTTGGAGCAGTGTATAAAACAACCAGCCATCGGCGACAAGAATACCAATTAGAAATAGCCCAATTGATATCAATATGCTGGATTTTGGCTTAGACTGAATCATTGTGTTCAAAGTTAATAGGGCGCTTTCCATCTTGCTAAAACAATTGAATTTTTCATTAACAAAAGTCCCTGTTTCCGATTTTTTCAAAAAGAGCAGCAGTTGATAAATACCCCCGTAGTGGTATTGAACTTCGATTTTAATAATTGCAGCTTGCCTATAGAATTGAAAAATAGGAAGTATATTCAATCAAACCTTTAACCTATTAACCATGAATAAAAGTCACCTAAAATCAATTTTGGTTTTAATAATTTTCGGATCGTCTTGTAGTCAAAAAAATTTAAAATCTGTAGATCTACTTGCCAACTATTCAGTCAATGAAATATCAATAAATTATAATCAAAGTCGTGGTGTGCCAAGCTTTATACGTTGTAGCATTCCCATATCACAATATGGGATAGTGAATGATGATAACATCCAAAATAGACTTGTTGAAGCCTTTATGGAATCTCATAGCGATCTATTTGACGCCACACAAATCAATGAAAACCTTTTGTTTGATACACTTAAAGTTGATGATTTAGGAGTTCGAAACTTTCAGTACAAGCAGGTATATAGTTCGTATGAAGTCTATGCTTCATCAATAAACATTTTTGTTGATAAAGCAGATACCATAAGAGTAATTAGAAGTTCATATGTTCCCGGGGTTAATCTAGACTTGCCAGAGGATTTGATTGATGAAGAAGAGGCAGTTCGACTTGCGAGCCTTGGATTATCTAATGTACAATTACAGTCAAAACCCTATTTAAACATTTTTGTAGAT
>CAZWLS010000041.1:16576-17895 GCA_964634415.1 uncultured Roseivirgaceae bacterium
GGTATTAAGGCAGGGGAAGAGGCCAAACTTTGTTGGTTTGTTCATTTAGCTTCTACCACCTCATTTCACAATGAAATTGTTGTTTTAGATGCGGAGAGTGGAGAGTTGGTCGAAACAATAAATTTGATTCGAGAAGGTAGAAATAGGAATACTTATGATGCTGCAAACGCCGGTGATCTACCTGGATCAATTGCTAGAATAGAAGGGGGAGTACCTACCGGCGATATAGATATTGATCAAGCACATGATTTTGCTGCGGAAGTTTATGACTATTTTCAAAGCGAACACAACCTAGATAGTTACGATGGAAATGGCGCAACAATAACAAGCGTTGCTAACTACAAGCCTGATGCAAATAAGGAATTTCGTAATGCTTTTTGGAACAACCTATTTGTTGTTTACGGAAATTTAATGGCTTCCAGAGATATAGTGGCTCATGAGCTTACTCATGCAGTATCTGATCGAGCTGGACCTGACTTTATATACAGGTGGCAATCTGGCGCTTTAAGTGAAAGTTACAGTGATATTTTCGCCGTGTTAATTGATGATGATGATTGGGAAATAGGCGAAGGGTCTGCTGTAGGAGTAATACGCAGTATGAGCAACCCAACCTTATTTGGTGACCCAGATGATGTGAGCAAATGGGTAAGAACTTGTAAGGATTCTGAAGGTGTTCATTCTAATAGTGGTATTCATAACAAAGCATTTTACAATGTAGCGCAGTCCTTAGGAAGAGATAAGTCAGGGAAAATATTTTTTAGAGCGTTAGTCACTTACCTTTCACAAACATCTAGTTTAGAGGATTCTCGAAATGCTTGTTTACAAGCAGCTGAGGATATCCATGGTCCGAAATCAGATGAGTATTATGAGGTTTTGATCGGATTTGATAAGGTTGGACTTGATGGAACTTTTGCGCCCCGTGCCCTAAACTGTGGTACCTATAGAAGAGGTTCTGGGGAAAGACAATGTGGTGTGGCTTACGTGCTTGATAATGAACCTGAAATGACTGAATCAGACGAATCTATGCTTGCTTCACTATGGGCTTTTCGTGATGAGGTTTTGACTCAAACTGAATTTGGTAAAAAATTTGATTCGCTCTATTATGAAAATTCCTTTCGGATGCTTCGTTACTTTTCTTCCGACGATTCACTACGAAAAGAAACGCTTACGATGTTAGAAACAATTAAACCAGGAATTGACGCAATTGTAAAGGGAAGTTCCGGAGGTGAAATTGTAGATCAAAAAGTAATCGATGCAGTTTTAAACTTTGCTGATAAATTCATTCAGGCTGATGGACAAGGAGGAACATCAAATCTCTC
>CAZWLS010000042.1:0-17777 GCA_964634415.1 uncultured Roseivirgaceae bacterium
TTACACATAAGTACTTTGAAGGAAGAGTACCAGGTAGAAATGAAATTCAACCGATAGATGAGGAGGTGATTAAAGCAGTTAGCGAAGCACCTGCTAAAATTGAAGCGGCTCTCGATCAATTTAAATTCAGAGAGGCTTTGACATTGATGATGGAGTTGGCCAGAGTTGGGAATAAATACCTTGCTGATACTGAACCTTGGAAGTTGATTAAAGAGGATCAAAGCAGGGTAGAAACTATCCTCAATATTGCGCTTCAGATTAGTGCTAATTTGACGATTCTTTGTGAGCCTTTCTTACCATTTACCTCAGAGCGATTGGTACAAATCTTAAATACAGAAAAGAAAACTTGGAATGATGCAGGTGGAGTTAATTTTCTGCCGGATAATCATGAGTTGAATAAGGCGACCTTACTTTTTGAAAAAATTGAAGACAAAGAAGTAGAGGCTCAAGTGAATAAATTATTGGAAACAAAGAAAATGAACGAACAAGAGAATAGTGCTCCAGATCTTCCTGCAATGAAAGATGAAATCGTATTTGATGATTTTATGAAGATGGATTTACGCGTAGGGGAAATCAAAACTGCAGTTAAAGTGGAGAAGTCAAACAAGCTTCTTCAATTCACAGTAGATATGGGTCTAGAAACACGTACCATTTTAAGTGGGGTAGCGAAGCACTTCACTCCTGAAGAGATGATTGGTAAAAAGGTAACTGTGATGGCAAACCTGGCACCTAGAAAAATTATGGGTGTAGAATCACAGGGAATGCTACTTTTTGCTGAAAATTCTGATGGTAAGCTTGTTGCCGTAAGTCCGGGTGATGATGCTCAGAATGGAGCAAGCATAGCTTAAATTCAAAATATTCAACTTAAAAGGCCACTCATAATGAGTGGCCTTTTTTATTTTAATTAATCATTTCTTTTGCCCATCCGATAACTAGTTCCGGCAACTTAGGATCCCATTTGCCAGGTTTGAAATTGAACGAGTCGTCTGGTGATTCGTGTATGGTGTTCCAATGATCGAGGCCGGGATAGATGTGCAGTTTGTGATCAGTATGATTGGCTCTGTCAAGAACTTTGATAATCATGTGATTGTCAAATTCAGACATGATCCAATCATTGGAACCATAAAGTATACGAACGGGAACCTGAACTTTTTCCCAAGAAGACGCAAGATCAAAATCTTGCAGCTGCTGATAATATTTCATTGGACGTCCGTACATGTGATTAGGGCCATGATAGTTATAGTCTTTTAGCGCAGGATATTCTTCAATAACTTCTTCATAGCTCTTTTTTTGTATGAGCATTCCATAATAAAGTGGGATGTATATTTCATTCATCTTT
Organism: uncultured Roseivirgaceae bacterium; assembly: GCA_964634415.1. Lineage (GTDB taxonomy): Bacteria > Bacteroidota > Bacteroidia > Cytophagales > Cyclobacteriaceae > Ekhidna. Next base: position 1,340 of record CAZWLS010000042.1, read on the forward strand.
TTGCTTATTGCAGCCTCATCGTCACCGCTCATTTGTCGTATACGTCGTTCGATTTCAAGCATATGTTCAAACCATGTTTTGAAGAATGTGCCGTCTGAAATGATGCCGGCAAGGTTATGTCTATTTGCCAACCATGGAGCCAATGCGCTACCCATGCTTGCTCCGTAGACAATGATGTTGGTAGTGTCTACATAATTTTTTGATTTCAAGTCCCGAAGCGCACTTTCATAACCATTGAGCTCAGTTTTGAAATCAGTGCAACCGCAATCACCTTCACTATCTCCAACACCTGGTTTATCTACTCTCATCACTACCATACCCGAATTCTCGACAAGGCTTTCGATCATCCGTACCCAATTATTAGACCTGGAAGAGTACTTTTCGATGGTAGAGCAGCTTAAACCTTGTACTAGAAAGATTGCTGGTAGTTTTTGATCAGGATTGGGCGTAGTAATGATAGTACGTTGACGTATTCCATAATCACTAACTATGCTTTCATAATAGGTAGTCAATCCTTGATGTGTTTCCTTTTCTAGTGGGTTAAGTTTTATGGATTTGCTTATCCATTGTGTGCCTCTCTTGATGTTGAATTGTGTTTTAGTATCGGCCCTCAGCTGGTAAAGGATGTTGTACCAATCTTCAGATCCGATCAATTTTCGATCATTGATCTGTATAATTCTATCGCCAGGTAACAATCCTGATTTTTCAAGCGGTGATCCTGGCTCTATAGTTTCAATAACGGCACCTGGAGTAGTATTGTCAGGTGCTTTTATTCTTGCCTCAAGAGTAGCTCTTCGTGCCAAATCCTGGCTGTATAGCACCACCGCGCTTATAACTAGCAGAATGAATAAATGTAATTTTTGTTTGTCCATGATATTTCGTTTTGGACCAATACTAGCGAGCCAAAGCACTAAAGATTAGTTTGTTATTTAACCGATGGGAATTTTTATATAAACTGCGGTAGATTCATGACATCAATTTTTATGAACTACCTTTTTGGATCACGGATTCTAACACATACATTCTTTTGGTTCGGCTACTTCTTGTTGTTCGGATTTATTTGGGAAAAAGGAGAGGGATATGCCTTTTCTTACTTTCTTGAATTTGTTCTTCTACCGATTCGAATCGGCGTCTCATATGTTGCGCTATATTGGCTACTCCCGAATGTGCTTTTAAAAAAGCAATTTCTGAAGTTCATCTTCATGTTTGTTGGATTGCTACTCGTTGGCGCAGTAATGCAACGAGTGATTATGTATTTCTTTTATGAGCAAAACAGTGTATTTGATTTTCAAGAAATATTTGATCCAAGTAGGGTGCTCAGAGCGGTAGTGCTAATTAATTCTACAGCTCTCTTTTTACTAGCATTAAAGATTTTGAAACTGTATTTCCAGGAACGTGCCATCAATCAACCTATTCACGATTCAAGTATAGAAATCAAATCCGATAAACGGTACTACAGGATATTGCCAGGAGATATTCTTTACATAGAAGGGCTTGGTAATTACATCACCTACTATTTAGTGGATGGTAGGAAGATCATCGGATACAACAGCCTTAAGAAAGCAAAAGAAGAATTGTCAGATGGATTCATACGAATACACAAGTCCTTTATTGTAAACGCAGACGCAGTTATTTCTTATGATAAAACTTCAGTAGAAATAACGAAGGATAAGTTTTTACCCATAGGCAACGCGTATGAGTTTAAGTCAATTGGGGTCAAAAATTGACCTTTAAAAAGAAGTTAGCTGCAGGTATTGTGCGATCAAACGAACGTCCATATCCCGGTATAGAATAAACGTCTATGGGTGAAAATTCATCATAATCAACTAAGATTCTAAATCTTAGATTCAAACCAATGCTAAACATGTCAGAGAGTTTTTGATCCGTGTAAAGCACAATTTCATACCAGGAAGCCTTTACATCTTCACGGTCTATATTTTGCACAAATGTATCTTGAGTCTCGCTTGGGCTTTCTATAAAAATGCGTCCCTCTTCTTTGAAAATGGCTCTAGCATATCTAGCTGTGATCCCAATTTTATTTTTGGCAGTAAACTGATTCATAAAGCCTGTTCCAACTCTGAAGTAATACCCCGAGCTTTCATAAGTTCCATTTGAATAGGCTCCTTCAGGCGTCAAGGTCGCCTGTCCAGCTTCAACAATCAACGGAAATTTTTCAAGGAAGAGTAATTCGATGCCACCTTCATATTTCGTTTCAATATTTGAAGGAATGGTTAATAACTTACCATAGTCAATATATAGTGATGGTATGACTGTACGTTTTACAACGAGCGAATCTGCAGCATCAGATTGAGCAAAGCATGTACTAGCGAGTAGGGCCAGACTAAAAGTAAAAAGTAAATGTCGTCTCACCATCAAGGCAGTTTTCTTCGCAATTTATTAATGAATCGTAGGGTTCGTTAACAACCCTAATATTTTCGGCTCTTATAAGCACATTTCTTTGATCGTCTATTTCTTGGAAGTTATCATAAGCAAGTTCGATGGTCTCAGTTATTCCATTTATTGTTACCTCATACTCTGAGAAGGTTCCATCGAATGCCAGTGGAACACTCCATACTTCAGCACTGTCCTCGAAAGATAGGATACTGTTGGCGCCTAATATGTCAATTTGTTCAACATAAAGCCTTCCAGAGTTTATTGTGGATTTGGTAGTATTTAATACAAGCGTGATCGAATCACCATCCTCATCTAGTGGAGCGTAGAATGCAGAGTCTGCCTGACGATCAATTATCCATTGTTCTAAATTCATTTTTTCAGCGGATAGATCCGATCCACCGGCAATTGCGTCCTCTACTAATGCTAAACTATCTCTCAAGATATTCAGTGAGTCAACGTTGGCGTTGAATGAAGAATCTATCATTACGATTACCGTAAGGCTATCGTCGATTTTGGCGATGCTATCTTGATTAATAAAGACGAATGAAACGGTAGGCTCAAATGAAACTGCATCACAATCATCGCAGGGATCACATGCTGTGATTGCAATGAAAAGAATAAGGATGTAAAGTATGTTTTTCACTCGGTTCGCTTCTATATCGGATCTACGTCAAATACCACGCCAACACTCTTAAATGCGGGCATCTGTTTCATCATTTGTTCGACAGATCTCAGGTATTCCTTAACAGCTGGCAAGTTAATGCCTTGTTTTTCAATTTTCAATGTGATTTCATGAAGGAACATATTTCTTATTTTACCAATAATTGGTTCAACGGGTCCAATCATCCGCTGATTTCCCAGGTTCTTTCTAATATCAGCTGCAAAGAAACTTGCCGCTTGAAACGAGACAGGCTTGTCTCTATGTTTGAAGGTTATCTTTATTAAGCGTGCAAATGGAGGGTAAAAAAATCGCTCTCTTTCCAAAATTTCCCATTGAAAAAATGCTTGATAATTGTCATTTCTAGCGCGTTGAAGCAGTTCTTGGTCGGGATCATTTGTCTGAACGATCACCTTTCCGTTTTTGGATTTTCTCCCGGCACGCCCACTCACCTGAGTAATCAAATGATAGGCCCGTTCATGAGATCGAAAATCTGGGAAGTGGATCATCCGATCGGTATCAAATATTCCAACAAGATTAACTCGATCAAAATCTAGTCCTTTACTTACCATCTGTGTTCCAACTAAGATGTCGATGTTGCCCTCCTCAAAGTCTTCTATGATCCGTTGATATCCATACTTACTGCGAGTGGTGTCTAGGTCCATGCGTTGGACGATGGCCTGCGGGAAGAGTAGCTTTAATTCTTCTTCCAACTCCTCCGTTCCAAAGCCGACATTTCTCAATTCCGTGCTCCCACAGCTTACACAATCCGAATACATACTTTGATTATACCCACAATAATGACAAACCAACTTGTTATTGTATTGATGGTATGTTAGGCTTACTGAACAGTTTGGGCACTTTGGAATAGAGCTACAGTTATCACAACTGATATAGGATGCATAACCTCTTCGATTTTGGAATAGTATGACTTGTTCTTTTTTATCTAAAGACTCTTGTATTGCGTCAACTAATACTGACGTGAAATTGCCTTTTAGCTTTCGCTGTTTGCGCTCACGATTTACGTTCGCGAACTCCATTTTAGGATGATATGCTTCTCCATATCTTGATGTCAATTCAACAATTCCATACTTCCCATCCAATGCATTTTGATATGTTTCTAGCGAAGGAGTGGCGGTTCCAAGTAAAACTTTAGCATTGTGAATCGTAGCAAGGTAGATGGCTGAGTCTCTTGCATGATATCGTGGCGCTGGCTCGAACTGTTTATAAGAAGGTTCGTGTTCTTCATCCACTACTATTAACCCAAGGTCAGAAAAGGGTAGGAAGACAGCACTCCGTACACCTACTACAAAAAGGTATTCTTTGTTTAGTACCTTCTTCCACACTTCCACACGCTCATTGTCTGAATAACGTGAATGGTAGACCCCAAAAGAGTCGCCAAATATTTTGTGGAGTCTTGCAATAATCTGAGTGGTTAATGCTATCTCTGGAAGCAAGTAGAGGACCTGTTTACCATTATCTACCTGAGATTTGATTAATTCAATAAAGATCTCAGTTTTACCACTACCTGTAACTCCATGTAAGAGAACGGTATTTAGTTCTTCAAAAGAATTTACAATCAAGCGACGGCAATGCTCTTGTTGCTGGCTTAACGATATGGATTGAACACCCTTGGAGTAGTTTGTCGGAAGACGAGATACAATTTCTTCCCACTCTACAAGTATGCTATTCTTAATGAGTGTCTTAAGAGAAGATGGACTAATACCTTCTGCAAGCAACTGAGATTTTAGAATTCCTCGGATATTGGATTCTTGATCATCCAAGACTGGTACATCTCGAAGGTAGGCGAGTAAAACCTCTTGCTGTTTGGGCTTGGTTTCTAACTCGTTTATCAATCCCTCTAGCATTACATCATCCATGAACGGTTCTGCTATTCTGATTCGCTTTACTTTTCTAGGCTGATACTTGTCTTTTACTTTTTCAAATAGATCTATTAGCCCCTTTTCTGATAGCTTCTTTAGTATTCTCTGCGGTTGTTTCAAGCCAAGAACCTCGCTCACATCTTTCATGGTAAGGTCATTGGTTTTTAAAGCTCTGAGGAGAGCCCACTCGCGATTATCTACTTCTTCGTCATCAGGATTAATTTCTGGATTAATTCCAACAAATGATTCGCTTGATAATTTCAATGCAGCAGGGATTGCAGCGTTCATCACCTCTCCAATTGAGCAGATATAGTATCTGCCCATCCACTGGAAGAACTTAAGCTGGCTTTCGGTGACTATTGGTTGATCATCCAAGACATCCAACAATTCTTTAGGCTGAAAATCAGAAGCTGCTTCACTATGAAGTTTTAAGACTATTCCGGTATAAATCTTCTTTTTTCCAAATGAGACAACTACTCTTTTGCCAGGCTCCATCTCTTCATCAAATTCCCTTGGGATGGAATAGGTAAATGTCCCAGGAAGTGGGAGGGGAAGTATGATTTCGCAATATTGGTTTCGATCACTCAACGTAATTCGAAGCTACGATTTTCCTGAAAAATATAGATTATCTATTCATGATTTGATTTAACGCTGCATCCACATCGGTCACTGGCCGCTTACATGATTTGTCATAACACACATAAATGGTCGTCTTTTCATCCATTGCAGTTTTAAGTGTAAATGGAGGTAGATCAGTTTCTTCTTTGGTGGCAGAGATAATCTTGTTAGGCATGAATCTCTGGTTCATTTGATTCGCATATTGATCGGCTTCAGGTCCTACTATTATAATTTCGGAAATATCTGAAGCTAACTCCATGGCTAGCAATGCCCAGTTGCTCATATATTCTGGTTCTTGAATGACGAGTTCCCTCGCTTGAGCTAGAATCTGCCTTCCTTTTTTAATTAACTGATCATCATATAAATGAGTGCCTAAGTGCACGAGGTTCCAGGCCATCATTGAATTGGATGAAGGAATTACGTTATCGAATAACTCCTTTTTTCGAGCAATGAGGGTAGCATTTTCTTCGCTATTGAAATAGTAAAGATTTTCGGTTTCATCGTAAAATGCCTCATTCACTCTTTTGGTCAAAGTAAGTGCCAAGTCTAAATAGCTTCGATCAAATGTCGTCTCGTAATACTTGATAAAAGACTGTATTACAGCACTATAATCCTCCATGAACCCTTCTAGATCTTTGTCTGGAAATCTGTAGAGCTTGTCATTCTTCACCAATCCTTTCAAAAAGATGGCGTTATCAGTAGCTAAATTTAATATTGACGAATCTTGTAATGCTTGATAGGAGTCAAGTAACCCAGTCAATGCGAGTCCATTCCATCCGGCAATAATTTTATTGTCCAGACCTGGGCGAATTCTTGATGATCTTTCCTTCAGTGCTTCCTGTTTAAATAAGTGTATTTTACTAGCAAACTCGCTACTACTCAGTTTGTACTTATCTAAAATTTCTTGTTCACTAATTACTACTCTTAAGGCATTTTTTCCTTCCCAATTTCCACCTTTTCGAACGTCGTAATATTCTTGAATCATGGCAGAATCCTTACCTGCTAGCTTCTTTATTTCATCATAGGTCCAAACATAGAACTTGCCTTCTTCGCCCTCACTATCGGCATCAAGTGCTGAATAAAAACCGCCAGATGGATCGTACATCTCTCTTTTCATCCATTCGATGGTTTCTTTGATTGTGCTTTCAAACTTTGGGTTGGATGTCAACTTAAACCCATTTGCATATAAGCTGAGAAGCTGTCCATTGTCATAGAGCATTTTCTCAAAATGGGGGACATGCCATTCTTCATCAGTGCTGTAGCGTGCAAATCCACCACCTATGTGATCGTAAATTCCGCCATCAGCTATTTTCTCTAAAGTGAATTCAAGATGTGTAAGCGCATCTTCATTGCCAGATTGACTTGCATAGATTGCAAGGTATTGCCAAACTGAGGGCATTGGAAATTTTGGAGATTTTCGTATACCGCCATCTATTGGGTCGAATTTTTTTCTTAGGTTCTCATACGTTGAATCAATTTCTTCTGCTGTCAATCTAAAGTCAGTGCCTTCCAGACGGTACTTTTCAGATTCTTTGGCCTGAAGACTTTTGGTAAACTCTTCAGCTGATTCATCAATTTTAGCTCTATTCTTTTCAAATGCATCTGCTACACTTGTAAGTAGATTCACCCAGCCAGCTTTAGGGAAATAAGTTCCTCCATAAAAAGGTTTTTGATCTGGTGTGAGAAAAACATTGAGGGGCCAACCACCATTCAATCCCATTGCTTGTACGGCATCCATATACACTTGGTCTACATCGGGACGTTCTTCGCGATCAACTTTGATGTTTACGAAGTGTTCGTTCATGATTCTAGCAACCGCAGTATCTTCAAAAGATTCTTTCTCCATAACATGACACCAATGGCAACTTGAATATCCGATACTCACTAAAATCGGTTTGTCTTCTTTCTTTGCCTGAGACAATGCTTTTTCTCCCCACTCTTGCCAGTTGACGGGATTTCTCGCATGTTGCTGTAGGTAAGGGCTTGTAGAATTGATAAGATCATTCGTGTGTTCAGACATTTCTGTTTGACTTTTAGGTTGACAGGCTACGATAATAAAAATTAGAAAAAGAAATCTCATTTAATCTGTTCTTTCAATTGTTTTAATTCAACACTTAAATCCAGTTTTTCATTCAGTTTTTCCATTTTCTCCAGTGTAGATTTCAGGAACTTTTGATGGGAATCTGATTGTGGTTGAAAGGGTTTGTGGTTTATCGCTGAATTCAATTTTGACCATTGTTTTAATACTTCCTGAGTCTCAGTATCAAAATATGTATGAGCAAAAGTCTCCCAAATGTATTGTATTGCTTCCTTCGAAGGGTGAATCATATCTGAGTCATAGTATCGATAGTCTCTCAACTGATCAATAAGTATCTCATAGGAAGGGAAATAGCTGATGTCTTGGTACTTGTGAATAATTCTTTGAATGGCATCAATTAGCACTGCCTTACTGTGATTATTCTCAATCAGGCCATCACGAATGTGTCGGACAGGACTTACAGTAAATATGATATTCAATTTGGGGTTAAGCTCCGACAGGTAGGAGTAAAGTCTCTCAAAGTGAGAAGTAATTTCTTCTTGATTAAGTAATCTTTTCTTGAATGAACTAGCCATCACTTTGTGGCAATTTGCTACGATGCCGGCATTTATGTGCTCATATACGAACGAGGTGCCTAATGTAATAATAAGCCAGTTTGCAGACTTTAGAGATTGCTGTGTTTGATCTTGTCTGGATTCAAAGATGCTCTCAACACCTTTTTGGTTCAAGCCTGAGATTGTACCATGCGCATCCCAGTGATAGAAGATCCCTTGACTTTCAATCGTGTTTTCAGTTTGGGATTCAGCCTCCAATAATTTGAAAATGGAGTATGGATTATAGATGGTTCCGAAAGGGTTAGAAAGACAATCGAATTTATTTTGTCGCATCAGCGCACCCATTTCATCAGAAAAGCACGAGCCCATCATAAAGATGGAGTCATTGATACTGATCTTCTTAGAAGATGGAGCGATGTTAAATTCTAGTGTAAACACAGAAGCGCTTTTATTCACTTCAAATTTAGAAGAATTTAGTCGTCAGCCTTCAACTTGATCATCACCGGTCTATGATCTGAAACTTGCGAAAGGTAGCTTGATACACAATCGTCTAATCTCGCTGTGTAGGTGGCAACAAGATTGTCGCAAAGCTCATTGGTCACGAGAATATGATCGATGTGACTGGGGCAAAAGGATGCTCCCGTACATGGGAAGCTATAATCAGCACCAGATCCATTGTAGATTGGAAGATCTGCGAATATGAAATTCTCAGAGTCGTTAAGGAAGTTTGTAAAAGAAGAACCGCTATCAAAGTCCTCATTCCAATCTCCAAGAATGATAACCTCATCATTTGGGAAATTTTCATCTATATATGCTTTCATCCTTATGCTTGCGTCTGTTCTTCTATCTTCAGAACCACTGCAACACTTCAAGTGAATATTTATCAATTTGACAGAAAGCCCATTGGAATGTGTGATATCCACTTCTACTGGCTCTCTTGGAAATGGGCTAGTCAGACCTCCAAATAATTTCTTAGGAGTACCAAAACTTGTGATTTCTGATGTCTTATAAATATAGCCAAGTTCAATGGTACCGTTAACATCGGTTACTACTCCCTCATATCCATTTAGTGAACTGACTACCGAGTTAAATGCTGAAATCTCATCTATCTCTTGCACCGCATAGATATCTGCATTCATATCCTGAATGATATCAATGACTGTAGCAATGGTGCCAGATCGCATGGGAAAGTTCTCAATATTCCATGTCACAACCTCAAGCTCGTCAGTCTCTTGTGCAGGCGTACACTGCACTGTGCCAGTATCGTAAGTGACATTGTTACAAGTTCCCGAACCAGTATTGTTCCCATCATCGCCGCCATTGTTAGGCTCAGTAATCTCAATGGTAACTGAATTTTGTGTTCCGATTTGAATGAGATCAGAATTACCACCACTAATGATTAGTTCAAATGAATCGACATTGTTGTCAGAATCAGGAGTAGGAGCAACGATTATCGTCGCTTGAGTAGCACCACTATTAAACGCAACTAAAATTTCAGATGATTGTGATGTCGGCTGAGTGGTAAAGTCTGTATCATACAAGGCACTACCTTCTTCTAGTGATATTTCAATAATTCCATCAAAATCAGCGGGTTCAGAAAACTCAATGATTATAACATCTGCAGTGCTTGATTCCGATATTCGCTGACTCGCTTCTCGAAAATTAACCGTGATTGGAGTTCCTGTTATTTCCTCACCATCACTTCCGCACCCGAAAAGAATCAGGAGACTGATCACTGCTAAGAATTTCTTCATAAAATTATTTTTCAACTAGAATGTAAACCGGGAAGTGATCGCTATATCCACCTATGTATTTACCAAAAGAAAATGATCTAAATGGTGATCCCGCATATTGTCCTGATGTTTGCCTCAACCAGTTAGGGCTAAAAATGCTGAATGAACTTGCTTTATAGGTAGAGCCACTTCCACTAATCATGCCTTGACTAATGATTATTTGATCGAATAGGTTCCATGCACCTCGATAGGAGAGTGTTCCAATCCCTTGTTTGAATGTCTCTGATGATGTGTTGAATAAATCTCCATCCACCATTCTTTTGATACGGTCAATCGCTCTCAGCTCCTTTTTCACAGAGGCATTTCTTGGGTCATCATTGAAATCGCCCATCAAAATAATTTTTGCTTCTGGAGATTCAGATAAGATTGAGTCAACTGCTTGTCTCAGTCGTGCTCCTGCTTGATTTCTTTTTACTGCACCGCTTCTTCTAGACGGCCAGTGATTAACTCCAACCGTGATGGTATCCCCGTAATAGATGCCGGTACAAAGTAATATGTCCCTTGTAAAATACCCTTCCTCAGGATATTTGACCCAGGTAGAGTTAATAACCTTGAACTTATTCTTCTTGTAGATCAGTGCAACATCAATACCTCGTCTATCTGGAGAGTTTTTATGAACAATATCATATTTATGACCCTTTAACTGTGGTGTTGCAATTAAATCTTCAATCACCTTTTTGTTCTCAACCTCTGATAGACCAATTATATCTGCGCCTTGAGCCATGCTAGCAAGCACTTTAGAGATATTTTTTAATTTCTCCTGATATCTTTGACTATCCCATTTGCGATCTCCTCCTGGAAGATATTCTTCATCTCGTATGTCCGGATCGTCTTCCGTATCAAAAAGGTTTTCGACGTTGTAAAAACCAATAGCACCAACTACTCGTTTTTGAGCTTGAGTAGAAAGCAATATCAGCGTTAATCCAATACTAAAAAGGAGCTTTGTTTTGGTCGCAAATTTCATGACGCAAAAGTGATTCATTTTCATTTTACATTCAGTTCCCAATAGCTGTACATTTGTTAATGATTTGATAATTATACAGTACTCGAGTTAACATTAACTTAACTTTAGAATCTGTTAATTTCTGATTTATCAAAAAAAATGACGCTACTTTCTTTTTAACACAAATAGTGCACCATTTTATAATTTTGATGTTTTATTGGATTAGATAGCGCAGAAGGCATTAAATCTTATGACGGTTAGGGTGAGTTTCTATTGATCAGTTATATAGAAAAAGAGAGAGCTTACTTTTCACTGTTTACTGTAATTTTTGATCCGCGCGGCATTGAGGAAATTTGTAGGGAATTATAAACCACAAATACAAAACCTACATGCTAAGAAAGCATTTGTTGCTATTTCTCACATTGGGAATGGCCATGCATTTTACCATTGCTCAGACAGGAAGTGTGAGCGGTGTTGTAACGGATAAACGCACAGATGAGGCGCTTATTGGAAGTACTGTTGTGCTACAGGGAACCAACTATGGTTCACTTACCGGGATCAATGGAGAATTCACAATAGAGAATGTCCCTTCTGGTTCTTACACGTTAAAAGTTTCATACATTGGATTCAGCACACTTGAGCAATCGGTAACGATCGGAAGTGGGAATTTAAACGTTGGCACACTTTACATCGAAGAAGAGGCAATCGGACTTGAGGAAGTTCAGGTTTTTGCTTCGGTTGTTGAAGAACGTAAGTCTCCAATAGCGATTACCACGTTCAACGCTCAGGATCTTGATGAAAGATTCAACAATGTTTCTTTGGCAGAAGCAATCCAGAATACTCCTGGTGTATACACGATACAGGGAAATGGCGGATACGGAGATCAAGAAGTTTATATAAGAGGTTTTGATCAATCGAATGTAGCCTTTCTAGTAAACGGTATTCCTGTAAATGACATGGAGAATGGCAGAATGTTCTGGTCAAACTTTGCGGGCCTCAACCAAGTAACAAGAACTACCCAAGTGCAGAGAGGGCTTGGTGCATCCAAATTAGCAGTAAGCTCAATTGGTGGTACTGTAAACATGATTACTAAACCATCCGATAGAAGTGAAGGTGGAAGAATTGAATATCAATTAGGTACCGGTGCTTGGAACAACAGATTAAGATTTACTTATAATACTGGCGAATCAAGTAATGGCTGGGCATTCTCGTTTCAAGGAACTAGAACTACAACTTCTACTAGCAGAGATGGATTATCTTCAATAGCTCCAGGGCAAGGTCCAATCACGCCAGGAGCATTTGTAGATGCATGGAGTTATTATGTTTCTCTTTCCAAGCAGATCAATGATAAACATCAAGTAATGTTTTGGGCATTTGGAGCTCCATTCAATAGGGGTTCTGCCTTTGCTGTAGATGAAGCTACTGCTGAAACCTTTGGTATTGAAGGACAGATTGGTAATAACGCTCTGGGTATCTACAGGGGAGAGCTTTTCAATGCAAGACAGAACAAGGTTCACAAACCTTTGACTGCCCTTACACACTATTGGGACCTGGATGAAAAGACCAACATAACAACCTCGGTTTACTATTCTAATGCGCGAGTTTATTCAGTGCAGCCTAGAGATGCGGAAGCCCCAGTATTCTTAAATGAGAGAGATTCTTCGGACATTGGAACAATATTTACAACCGATAACTTAATTAATTGGGACTATTTGGCAGATCAAAATCGTCAAGACGATCGTCAAGTAACTGTTCCTTTTCCTAATGGAGATGTTAACACTCCTTCAGTAACTGGATTTAATTCTCAATACTATTTAGAATCAAGACACAACAACCACAATTGGATCGGAGTAGTAAGTAATTTCACAAAGCAGATTGGTAATGTCAGACTTAGAAGCGGAATTGACCTAAGATTTTACAGAGGAGAGCACTTTGCTGAAGTATTCGATTTGCTAGGAGGGGATTTCATAATTAATGAAAACAGATTCGAGAATGAATATAATCTGCTTGATTCTGAAAATGCCATTGCACGAAACGGAGACAAAACCAATTACTGGTACGATGGTATAGTGAATTGGTATTCTTTCTTTACGCAGGCAGAATACACATTGAATAAGCTAGATGTTTTTGGCTCAGCTACTATTACTTTCTCTGACATGCAGCGTGTGGGTTATTTCTGGGCTGAAGGAGATCCGTCATTCGACAACTTCTACTTCAATTCTTTAGGGAAATCTGAAAAAAGAAATTTTACAACTTACACACTAAAAGCAGGAGCTAACTATCGAATAAGCGGAAGACACAATGTGTTTGCAAATGCAGGATTTTTTACTAGACCACCGTTTTTAAGTAATGCATTTGTAGATGCACGCTATTCAAATGAGTATAGAATAGGCCTGAAAGAAGAAAATGTTCTTTCGTCAGAAATAGGGTATGGCTTCAGAACTTCGTTTTTGAAGGTGAATGTAAATGCATATTATTTACAATGGAGAGATCGAACTACAGAATCTAGAACCGCACCTTCAGACAATCAAGGAGTGAGCATTCAGAATGTTCCGGATGTTCAGCTTTCACTCACTGGGTTGGTGTCAACACACCAAGGACTAGAAATTGATTTTGAATACAACCCAGTCTCCAATTTGGAATTAACAGGATTTGTCTCATTAGGAGATTGGACATGGACAGATGTTCCACCACAGTCAGTGAATGGGCCAAATGGTAATCCAGTATTTGTTGACCTCCAAGAAGATATGGAAGGACTACCGGTAGGTACTTCGCCGCAAACAACCGCAGGTTTGGGATTCCATTACACAGGAGTAAGAAGCACATACATGGGAGCAAGACTCAACTATGCAGATAAGATTCCATTGCGTTGGAATCCAGATGATATCGCAAACAATTTCGTAGACCGCGAGGATATTTTAAATAATGAATTCGGTGACTACTACACGGTAGATTTTTATGCTGGTAGATACTTTGACTTATCCGATGATATCTCTGGTCGAATATCTGTAAGTATCCAAAACCTGTTTGACCAAAACTATGTCAGATGGGCGAGTTATTTCTTTGATCAAGTACAGCCAGGAATTGGCTTCCCACGAACTTATACAATTGGTTTAAGCCTAGATTTTTAATTAATGAAAAAGATAATTTATATCGCTCTTTTTGTATTGCTTGCTGTTGCTTGCAAAGACGATGATGCTCGAGATATTTCTGGCATTGCGGTAGGATTCACACAGGACGTGGTTGGTGAGATCACAGAGGAAGATGGTGTGAACTTTGTATTCACAATGAATGCAAGTGGTTTGATTGGTGATTCAGAAGCATTTGCTATTGTAGATGTGGATCTCTCTGATGAGGGAGTAATATTCACAAGTCCTGCCTTAAATAATGGGACAATTAGAGTTCCAATCGTACAAGATAGCGTTCTGACTGACAATGGAGTGATGGTACCTGTTGTTGTTGGTCAGATTGAAGTACAAGCGTTAAATGATTTAATCGAAGGTGGATATTCTGCCACATTTACGATTACAGGTGTTGAGGGAGCAGTAAATACAATTTCCTCTGCTAATACATTTACATTACTAGTAAGAGATGCTGATTCGTCACCTATTTTCCAAGAAGATTTTGAAAGTGGATTGAATGATTGGACAATCATCAACGCTGGAGGTAGTAATACTTGGGGAACAACATTTTTTGATGACAACACCTCAGCTATCGCTTCTACTTTCAATAGCACAAATGCTGTTGAGGAAGATAATTGGTTAATTTCTCCTGAAATAGATTTTAGTTCTTTCACAGGAGGTAAACTTTCATTCCTCTCTAAAACTAGGTTTAATGATGAGGGAAATAGATTGGAAGTTTCTTTCCTAGAGGGCTTCGATGGAGTTGATCCTTCAACTGCAACACAAACCATATTTAACCCAACTTTGGATCCACATGAAGGTGGTGGTTTCGGAACTTTTACAAGTTCTGGAGATATAGATCTTAGTGCCATCAATGTCTCTGGACACATTGCATTTAGGTTTAAAGCAGTGAATGAAAATGACGCTTCTGGATGGGAAGTTGATGATGTGGTAGTAAGTGCATTCGATCCTGATGCAAGTGGTGGAGGAACAGATAATCTAGTTTCTCTTCCTTTCTCAGAAGATTTTGAAAATTGTACTACTGATTTCGCAATTCCTTCTGCTTTTGAAGTTCAATATGCCTCTGGTTCGAAAGATGATCGTGGATGGGCATGTCGTCAATTTGGTGTGGACGGATCTAGAGCTGTACGTGTGAACACGTTTGGTGGTGATGCAGGCACTTCTGACACATGGTTGATTACTCAAAATCAATTTGACCTTACAGGAACTTCATTTGCTGACTTAAGCTTCGATGTTCAGTCTCAAGGAAGTGGTGATGGGGAGCTAAAGGTTTACTACAGCTCTGACTATTTTGGTAATTTATCCTTTGCAACATGGGTTGAATTGGATGTATCATCTCAGCTTCCTGATAAGGGTACAAGCACCTATGAAACTGTAACAACTATGATACCTGGTGGTGAAAATGTCTATCTGGCCTTCCAGTTTGAAGGTTCATCAGAGAGCAGTTCAGCATCATATGATATTGACAATATATCGCTTACTGAAGCAACTGGTGGTGGAGGTACGTTCTCGCTACCATTTACTGATGATTTCGAAAGTTGCACTGTCGTAGGTGATTTCAATATTCCGAGTAATTGGATTGAAGAAAATGTGCCTGGTACGAAAACAGATAGAGGTTGGGGATGTAGAGCTTTTGGAAGAGATGGAACAAGTGCGCCTAGAGCTAGTGCTTTTGGAGGTGAAGATGGTGAAGATGATGCATGGCTTATTAGCAATGGTACGATTGATTTGACCAGCGTTACTAGTGCTACACTTGTATTTTGGGTTGAATCCCGCTTTAGTGGGCCTGGAGATCTTCAAGTTCTTTGGTCTACTGATTACTCAGGCATTGGAGATCCTAATTCTGCTACATGGACTCAGTTGACAGATGTTGCTGCTCAACTACCGGCTGAAGGGTCTGAGGTGTTTACAGAGATTACTAGTGACATGAGTGATGCAGCAGGTTCAGAAGTATATCTGGCATTCAGATACTTTGGAGGTACTTCTGGAGCTTCAGTTGCATTAACTATTGATGATTTGAGTTTAACTGGAAGTTAAAATAGATGGATAGGCACAATCTGTTGCTTCAGTATTGAAGTGACAGGATGGAGCCACCAAAAAATATAAACCTAAAACCGCAAACTAATACGATTATGAAACACTTATACCGCATAGGGCTGCTATTCCTCGGAATGTTTGTCCTAACGAATGTGTCCTTTGGGCAAGTTTTTATAACTGAAATCGCTGATCCTAACAACAATGCTGGGGCGCGATACATTGAGCTTTACAATGCAGGCGCAAGTGCTGTAGATCTAACTGGATATCAGATTAGAATCTACTTCAATGCAAATGCAACTCCAGGAGCTACCAACACGCTTGCCGGTACCATTCCAGCAGGTGCGTCTTATATCGTAGACGATAACAACGCAACGTTT
>CAZWLS010000043.1:0-17601 GCA_964634415.1 uncultured Roseivirgaceae bacterium
CTCATGATAGTGCGTAGCAAAGAGTGTCTTAGCCTTAGCTTTCGGATGATTGTGCAAATGCTCGACTATTGACCAAGCAATGGAAATGCCGTCATACGTACTTGTTCCCCTTCCTATTTCATCCATCAACACCAAAGAGCGATCACTCAGATTGTTGAGAATACTTGCTGTTTCTGTCATCTCAACCATAAAAGTGGATTCACCTCTGGAAAGGTTGTCTGAAGCTCCAACTCTAGTAAATACTTTATCCACCAATCCAATCTTGGCATAACCAGCGGGCACAAATGATCCAATCTGCGCCATCAATGTAATTAAGGCGGTTTGGCGTAGTAGCGCAGATTTACCAGCCATGTTAGGACCTGTGATGATCATCACTTGCTGAGATTCATTGTCCAGGTAGAGATCATTGGCAATAAAATCTTCTCCTTGCGCTAAGTTTCTTTCGATCACCGGATGCCTTCCTTCCTTAATGTCAATAACCTTATCTTCAGAAATATTCGGCCTACAATAGTTGTAAGATTGAGCCTGCTGGCTGAAGCATGAGAGGCAATCAATTTGAGCGATTACTTTGGCATTTTGTTGGATGGCATCGATATAAGTGTGTGCAAATGCCACCAACTCCATGTAGAGTTTTTGTTCGAGAACTGCAATTTGAGACTCCGCATTTAGAATCTTTTCCTCATACTGTTTCAGCTCTTCGGTAATATATCGTTCAGCATTAACCAGTGTCTGTTTTCTAATCCACTCCTCAGGCACTTTGTCCTTATGTGCATTGGATACTTCTAAATAGTATCCAAAAACTTTATTGTACGCGATTTTAAGTGAGCTTATACCTGTTCGTTCAATCTCTCGGTCTCTAATGCCCGCTAGGAAATCTTTTCCAGAGGTAGAAATTGCCCTCAGCTCATCAAGTTCGGCATTCACACCAGTCTCAATTACCCCTCCTTGATGCAACTGAAGTGGGGCATCATCCTTTAGCTCGCCTTCAAGTTTTTCAGTAAGCTTATCGCAAGGATTGAGTAAGTCAAAGAAAGCACTGAACGATTTCTTATCTTTTAACAGCTCTCTAATGGGCAGAATCTGAGCCAGGCTTTTCTTCAATTGAAGGAGTTCTCTAGGATTTACACGGCTAGTAGCGACTTTTCCAACTAGCCTCTCAAGATCTCCAATTTTTTCTAAGTGTTCTCTGATCGATGACTGCAGCTCATCTTCGTCTTTTAGCGTCTCCACGATATCTAGCCGCTGATCAATTTCAGGCTTACTCTTCAAAGGAAGCACCATCCATTTTCTCAAGAGCCTACCCCCCATTGGAGTCAACGTTTGATTGATCGTGTCGATTAAAGAAATACCGTCAGGTTGTGCAGATTGTATTAGCTCAAGGTTTCGAATGGTGAATCGATCTAGCCATACATATTTATTCTCATCGATTCGAGCAATCGACTTTATATGATTTGTCTCTTTGTGCTCAGTTTCATCCAAGTAATAAAGAATGGCCCCTGCAGCTAAGATTCCCTCTGAAAGTTCTTCAATCCCATATCCTTTGAGGTTAGGTACGTTGAAGTGTTTGGTTAGCTTTTCGTATCCATAATCTTTACTAAAAATCCAATCCTCTAATGGGAAAGACGAAAAGTGTTCTCCGTATTTGGTAGCATACCAGTTACGGTTGGGTTTTGGGTATAAAATTTCCGATGGCTGAAATCCTCGAATAAGCTTATCAATGTAGTCTTCTGTGCCAGCAGAAACCATAAATTCACCGGTAGATAAATCCAAGAACGCAACACCGCATCTATCCTTGTCATAGTGAATGGACGCAAGAAAGTTGTTCTTTCTTTGGTCAAGGACATTATCATTCAAAGACAGGCCTGGTGTAACCAACTCTGTAACCCCTCGCTTTACGATTCCTTTGACGGATTTCGGATCCTCTAGTTGATCACAAATGGCTACTCGATAACCGGCACGTACCAACTTTGGTAAATAGGTGTCCATGGCATGGTGAGGAAATCCTGCCAACTCCATCTCCTTTTGCGATCCATTCGCACGTTTAGTAAGTACAATATCTAGGGTCTTACTTGCCTTAACAGCATCCTCTCCAAAGGTCTCATAGAAGTCTCCAACTCTGAACAAAAGAAGAGCACCTGGGTACCTACTTTTGATCGTATTGTACTGCTTCATTAATGGGGTCTCTTTCGCTTTGGTCTTGGTGCCTGCCATGCAGAAGGTTAAGTTTAATTTTGGCAAATAGATTGCAATATTAACTCGAAATGAGGATGATTGCGCAAAGTTCAAAATGGGAGAACAATTTCTTAGAAAATATGCTGTTTCCAACTAGAGTTTTTATGGACCATACATAATTGATTGATGAGAAAAATTAAGAATGAAGAGCTAAATCGTCTTTCTACAGAAGAATTCAAAAATGTAGAGAAAAACCCTGTAGCATTGGTACTTGATGATGTTCGCAGTGCAATGAATGTGGGTTCCGCGTTTCGAACTTCCGATGCATTTTGCATTGAAAAAATCTATTTGTGTGGCATTACAGCACAACCGCCTCATCGTGAAATAAATAAGACTGCGCTTGGCGCTCAAGACTCAGTTGATTGGGAGCATAAGGAAAACGTTCAAAGCTGTGTGGAAGAACTGAAAAACAAGGGATATCAAATCGTTGCAGTAGAGCAAGCAGATGAAAGTACTTCCCTGCTTGACTTTCAGCTAGAAGATGGAGCTAAGTATGCATTGGTTTTTGGAAATGAGGTGTTCGGAGTAAACGACAAAGTAGTTGAAAGCGCAGACGTTGTGCTAGAAATTCCCCAGTATGGTACCAAACACTCGCTAAACATCTCTGTGAGCATGGGTGTTGTTCTTTGGGATTTTGTTTCAAAATTGAAGGGATAGCATTAACCTCCACCTCCGAATATGACTGTTGTACTTGAGTATGAGGTACCAAAGTTGTAAACCAAGTTTCTTACCTGATTGAATGCATCGACCATTTGATCCTTATACAATTCTTTCAATGGATGTGCATATACAGACCAAAGAATTCCATTTGATATTGCATATTTAGCGTCCAATGCTCGATCAAAGTTCGATTCCATCAAAGTTTTGAGATCCTCCTCAGACAACTTATCTTCTTCCACGACCGGTGCCATTATCCGCATCCGGTTAGCCTCTTCGTCGACAATTAGAAAAAGTTGCAACTCACCTACACTGTATTGAATCATATTGTCCGCCTCTTTTACAATGGTAGCCTCCTTAGCTAATATCAATTTCAAATCGTCAAAAGTGGTGTCTTGTGCTGATGCAAAAAGACAAGCGACTGAAAAGATAAATATGGCAATTACTCGAAGCATATAGTGAATTTATTGTATGACGAATCTGAAGAAGTAACGAATTAGATTAATTATTGGTCTAACGTCACGCCCATTACCTCATGCTATAAAAAAAGGCCCTTCAGATTGAAGAGCCTTTATATGTTCTTTGAAGGTATATCACCCTCCTTCATATTTTATATCTAGGATTCGCTCTTCAAACATTCCGAGAGCAATTTTGTCTTCTCCCAAAACGTCGAACAACTCAAGGGCTCTTCTCGCAATGTACTCTTCTTCGATTTGCTCTTGTACAAACCATCTCATGAATTCTTCAGTCGCGATATCGTTATATTTTCTACACTCCCCTACAATCTCATGGATAGAATCTGATACAGCTATCTCATGCTCAAGTGCTTTTTCAAACACCTCTCTTAAGGACCCAAAGTCATGTTGGCTATCGCCAACTGAAGGTGAAATTGCGTCACACTCCATATCACACAAATAATGGAATAACTTAAGTTGATGTTTACGCTCTTCTTCTGATTGCTGGAAGAAAAACTCTGCACTGTTATCATAACCTCTCACATCACACCAAGCAGCCATTGCGAGGTATGCAGACGAAGAATGTGCCTCCATTTTAATCTGTCGATTAAGAATGTTTACTATTTCTTCTTTGAGTACGTGGTGTCTTCTTAGTATATCTTTCATATCAAGTTCTTTAATGGTTGACCAGAAAAATTGCTATTAAAAATTGAATACGTTCTTTCGTAAAATCTTTTGAATAGCGCTATTAAGTGCTAAGGTATCGAAGGTTCCGTTTAGAAGCTCTCTAAATTCCAGTATCTCCTGTAAGCTTAAAAGCAGGAAACGGTCACAATGAGGGAGATGTACCACTTCGATATCTGGAGCTGAACTTTCTAATAATTCAATAATATCGAAAGCCATGATCTTCTTTCTAAATGTAAACAGGTCACATAGCTTAAACGCAATCTCCTCCTGATCAAAAGTCAAGTAAAAACTGTCCGTAAGCTCACATTGAGCTATTGAAGCACTTTTCGTTTTAAATATCTCTTCCTGCATTTTGGCACATTGCGTATAGTGTTGGACATGATTTACAGTATTTACCCTTCTTCTTCATGTACTTAAAACAGCACTCTTTTTTCAATTTCTTACCCTTCTTTTTTTTCTTCTGAAGGTGCTCCTCATAGAGCTTTGAAACCGGAAGTTCAACAGGGATACTACTCATCAATTCTCCTTATTTAGATAAATTCTAAATAGAGTACAAACGTAGCATTCAAACGCGAAGTATGCAAGCTTATTTAGAATAATTCTAAATGAATGCCGAGCGCGATAAGCATTCATTTCGCTTTGCATAAAAATTCATCTCAAAAAGGAAAATTTCTCCCTTTAAAAAAGAATTCAATACTAAAATTCTTGATTCCAAATTGTAGAATCGCTGGGCACAGTAATCTTTATGAAATTGTGCTTTGTCGTATTATGACATAGGTTGCACGAAGCGATCATAAGCTCATAGTTGTCCAGGAAAAGCACCTCATCCTTTTTTCGAATAGCCTCTTCTACTTTTTCGATTTTAGGCATAAGCATCGCCTCCGAAAGATTACTAAGATTGTAATCATCGTGAATAACATTCCCTTCTATCAAGTGCTCTGTAACCTCCTCCAACTCATGGGTATAAAAGTCTGCAAGCTCCCAGTTTTCGTTTTTGCCGGCTAGCCAAAGTTTATGAGAAAATCGCTGATAGTATCCCATTGTTTCTAATACCGGATATTCTTCTACTTCTTTCTTTTCTGTATTAGAGGCACAACCAATAGCAATAAAGGCAAGCAATACGAAATATTTCATCAGATCTTGATTTCGAGGGTTAAATAATAGTTCCTTGGCTCTGAAGGTATTATTCCAGGCCCTGGATAACCTGTAGCTCTACGAGTGAAATAGCTCGAGTCAAGAAAATTGTTCACACCAGTTTCTATCTTAAATGATTTCAGTTTATACGAAAGAGAAAAATCCATAATAGAATATGCAGGAATTTCACCTATTACGCCTTTAGGATCAGGTATTCTCGTATTTTCTACATCCGTAAACTGACTTGATATATAAGTCAACTGATAACTCCCTAATAAGTTCTTGTACCCAAACCTAACACCTGTTTTAACATTAACATTGGGTACAGCCTCTACTTCATTACCTTCTACATTATTTACCTCTGTAGCCAAATATTCAGATTGAGTAAATGCTGAATTTATGAACCAATTCAATTTTGCATCCTTGCTTAAAGTCAATGATTTTGCCACGTTCCAATCTGCAAAAAATTCCAAGCCTAGAATCAAAGCATCCCCTACATTCTTACGTTCCCTCTGTGCTCTATCGTTTGTGATCTCAGAAATACGGTCCTTATATAGTATCCCATACATTCCAATATCATAAGATATCAGATCCTTCCATTTGCCTCGCATCCCTAAGTCAAATGTGTATCCTTCTTCATCTGTGATATTAGGATCTACTTTAAAGGCTGGATTTGTGATTTGAATATTGCTGAAAGTAACTGATCTGTAGTTTTGCGATAAATTGGAATACACCTCAAGGTTTTCTCCCGCGTCATAGCTCAAACCAACACCCAACAAAAGAAAAGACCTGTCAAAAACTCGATTCTCTGTTGAGTCACCAAGTGATGTGATATTGTTGGCTAGATCAAACGTCTCTACGTTATACGTTCCTTGTGCTTGGGTTTTGATGTACTCAAATCGAAAACCAGGTGTTATTGAGAGTTTATCATTTATGAATAAGATGTTCTCTCCAAAAAATGAGAAATTCCTATTTGGAAATTCATAATTCGCCTGATTAACATAGTCTGGGTCTTGATCTATCGTGAAATTAAAATTAGCATCCGTACCTCTGCTACCAGGACCCTGTCGCTCTGTATTATTAGCATGGTAATATTTCGATCCGAGCAAAAGAACTGCATCCTTGTTTCCAAGCGAGTACCTAGTTAGGTATCGAAACTCTGCTCCCCAATTATTAAATTCTGAAATGAGAAGGTCTCTGGAGAAAAAGTAGTTGCCATCCTGGTCTACTTCGTCAACCTGTGTAACAGGATTTACTGATCCGTCTCTTGGATCTCCTCTAAAACCGATCGCATTTCTTTGAGCATCCAATCCAAATAGCGTTAGGCTTAGATCTGTTCTATTGGAAAGTTTGTGATCCAGTTTTAATGCCAACAGCTTCCAGTTGACCTCAAACCAATTGCGCTCCCTTAGACTAACATTTGGGTTATTTTCAAATTGATCATCAGTCAGTCCTCCAGGTTGCTGAGCAAGATAATTCAGAGATGTAAACTCCAATGTTGCACTTGTCTTTTCAGAAAAATTGTATCCAAAGCTTCCAAAATAATTAGTGGATTCAAATCCAGCATTTGGTCTAAATCCATCCCCTCTTTTAAAATTGATGTAGGTGTAATAGGAAAATTTACCTACTGTTCCACTCAAAGAATTGAATGTATTGAACAAGCCAAAAGACCCGACAGATTGCCTAGATGTCACGGAAATCGGCTCTTGAGATGGCCTCTTAAATTTAAAGTTGATCAAACCACCAAACTGAGTACCATATTGAAGTGACGCTGCACCTCTTACGACCTGTATTTCACTCAGGGCCTCTGCAGGTGGAGTATAGTAGCTTTCAGGATATCCCAATACATCTGCAGAGATGTCGTATCCATTTTGCCTTGTATTAAAATTTGAGGTTCGGTTAGGATCTAAACCCCTTCCTCCAATATTTAGTTGCAATCCAGCATCAATGCTTTCATAGATATTTAAACCCACAACCTGCGAATAAATCTGCCTTGCATTATTGGTCGCTGTGTTCCCAACCATTTGATCAAGAAGCACTACTTCGGTCTTTTTCCCCGCATAAATCGCAGTCCCATCAACAGGCTGTAGTCTTGTCAATGCGAATATCTCCTCTCTTCTTTGGCTTATTACAACTTCAGAAAGTTCTTGCTGAAACTCTTGCATCGGTATTGTTATATTTTTATCTCCCGAGATGTTCAGCTCCTCCTCCAAGGTTTGGTATTCCAAAGACATGATCACTATCTGATGCTTGCCCTCTTTTAAATTGTTAAGTTCAAAATAACCTTTTGAATTAGTAGAAGTCAATTGACTACTGTTCCTATCATATATCTCCGCATTAGAAATAGGCTCTTGACTTTCCGAATCCACTATCGTTCCGGATAGGGTAAACTGAGCCATCAAAGGCCCTGCCACAAGCAAAAGAATGGATGCTATGCTATATGCCTTTAATTTCATCGTTAAATGGTAAAATCCATTTTTTGTGTTTGAATGATTCTGAACATTTTGTTAGATCAACAGATGGGTCAATATATGGTTGACTTCTTCGTCCATTGAGCGCAACATAGCTTTCAACATATACCTCCACTTCTTTTCCTTGGGTTAAAAAATGATCGCGAAGATAGTGTGCATACGCTAAAATAAAATCGGGTTGTGTGGCCATTTGCTTCTCCTGAAATGATGTTAGAAAATCACCATTGTCGATATAGAAACTTTCGTTATTTGTCCGGTCAATTATTTTGAAATTGGCATAGCCGGCCTTCTCCATAAGCATTACCCTCCACGAAAATCTAAACCCTTCCTCTGTCCAAAATAATTCATCAGGATAGGCTAAATATCTCCAAGGCATAAGTAATTGAATTATGAAGAATAAACCCACCAATTTCAGTTTCCACACTGGAGTTGAAACCATACCTAAACTGGTTTTTGTATTCTTTAAAAATCGTTTGAATGGCCTTGAAATCACAGCGATAACTTTTTCATGAAATGAGGAATCGAAAAAGATCAACGCGCTCACAATCATAATATATGGGAACATTCCAATAGGAAACAATACACGGGTGAGCACATGGAAAACAACGACTAGGATAAAAGCTATTGATCGTGTTCTCTTTGATAAGAGTAAAAATGGAATGATGAGATCATAAATTGCTCCACTCCAACTAAACACATAAATCAGCCATTCTTCATGTAGTAAGTTGCCCAAAAAAGGGACGTCATACTTTCCAGGCAACCAAATTTTAAGAGGCATTGCTCTAAAAAGCCAATCGGAATTAAGCTTGGCTAAACCTGCATAACAATATACAATTCCCAGTAATAACTTAATGCTATCAATCGTCCATTTGGGAACGTCAACATCTTGATCCTTTCTTGCATCCCATGAAAAGTATCTTCCCGCAGGCAGAAAAATCATCAAAAAGCTTAGAATGCTAATAAAGTAGTAATGATTCAAGTAGGTGGTTTTATCCATCAATTCGATGTATGTAAAACTCAAAAAGAAAACAATAATCGAAACCTGATATTTAAAACCGATTGCTACAAATAATGCCGATAGTCCACAGATGATAAAAAGTAGGTATGTGTATTCACCTATTGGCTGTATCCACTCAAAACCATAGTAAGAAAAATAGAATTTTGGTGCGATGTAGAGTTTTTCAATCCATCCATATGACCAAAAACGCATGATGCTAATGAGCATCATAATACCAAAGAAAATGCGAAAGACTGCCAGTGGGGCAGCCTTAGTGTTTTTAAAAAAATATGGTGAATCAATATGTCCCATTAATCACCGTCAGCATCGACAAAGTCTACTCGAATATTAAGTGCCTGAAGCATGTCCACCTTTAGGTTTATTACATTTTTTTGAAGCTCATCATAAGTCTCCAACATTAAAGTATTGTCAGACTCGACTTGTTCGCTAAAGTTGTCAGTCAGTGATTCTGCCTTTGTTCTCGCCAATACAAACTGCGCATTTATTAGTGCCCCGAGGTCTTCTCCTTCACTCACTGAATTCAAGAAATCCAGATAGGTTTTTAAACCCTCTCCTTCAACTGGAAGATTTGAATTTGGTGATTTACCATTGAAAAAATCAACCATGGCATTGAGCCCTTCCAAGAACAACTCACGAGACATCCCGCTATAGAATCCTTCCACTTTTTCAGAGCTTCTTTGACCCGAAAACACACCTGCGGGGATACCAATTTTACCAGCACGCAAGTGTTTTTCATAATAGAATATGTAGTCGTTGACTAGTTTGTTTACTGAAGAAGTTGCATCTGACCCATCATTGTTTACAAACTCATCGCGATATCCATTTTTCCAGTCATCCAAAACAGATTGCGCCAATACTTCCAAGCGATTGGTAAGATCTGCTAAATAAGTGGCATATGGCTTAGTCGCCGTTTCTTGTAAATACAAATCAATGATTGATTGGTCATCTTCTTCAACTCCATACAACAAATACTCAATTGCAGGAAGTCCTTGCTCATCTTGCTTATTAATTGATGCCAAATCATATGTCCCTGATTGAATAGTCGCAACCAAATCGGATGTATTTGTTGGATAAACGTTCGTAAAATTTATCAATGTAATTTCCTCAGCCTTGCCAATTTCGAATAGAGCTATATGTTGCCATGCTACATTGGCTTCGAACCATGCATTTCGAACGCTTAATAGTGTCTCATCCGATGGGTTATTGGTGAAGTTGGTTACCGCAACATCCAAATCTTCTAACTCTGAGACATACGTTTCGTAACCCGGAACGATAATATTATCAGCCCAATTGACTAGCATAGCATTCCTGTCAAATGAATCTCCTGATTGACCCGGTTCATCATCCGAACAAGCAACTAATAATGAACTCAGCACAATTGCCAGACCTAATGATAATAATCGCATCTTCTTCATCTATTGTCCATTTAATATCAAAAGGGGATATCTCTATCCCCTTCAATGTTTTAATAGTTTTAACTTCCAGCCTCAGCCACAGTAAATTCAAACTCAGAGGCAATCTCATTTGAAAGGTTATCCAAGGTAGTTGTGGTTACATCCCACAAACCATTAGTGCCACCCATCAATTCATTAATCATATTTTCAACTTCATCACCAGTAAAATATGGCAATTCACTATTTGGCCTTCTTGTAAATTGAAGACTATAGATGAACCCATACCCTTCGGAAAGATCATGGAATACAGAAGCATAATCTATTGTATTTGCTTCCAGCCCTGCCTTACCTTGCTGTAGATAATACACAGCTCTTACTGCAACGACAGTTGAAATCTTCTCTCTTATTATCTCTGCCTGAGCGTCTCTTGTTGTGTAGTCTCTTGCCACAATTGCAGCTCTACCCAGTTTGAATGCATTAAATATATCCTCAGCAATCCCTGCAAAATCATCATCGCCTTCAACTCTCCCGATGTATTTATTAAGGAAGCTATCATCATTTCCTATTGTTGGATTTGGATTAGAGGTGTCTGCAGAAGTTCCATATGCATATCCATATGCTTCATCCCACTTATGTTCCATGTTCGTATATGACTTTCCATCGGCAACAATGCCTGCATCATTATCTTCTACATTCGTTCCAGCATCTAGTACTGATGTGCTTACATAGTTGTTTACAATTTGGTCAACCATTAAAGCCCCAATTAATCCTTTACCAAAAGCTTGATCGTACTCCAAGCCTTTTTCATTTACATATCGTGTAGATCCACCACCAGCTTCCTGGATAAATCCAGCTAGGCCAACAGCAGCTTCAGTTTCCCAGTTAGGGAAGACATCTGCCACTTGTGCAGAAATCCATCCATCAAAATCGTCTTTAATGGAAGAAGACTCAGCAGTATTCGCTGAAAAGAAATCTGAAGATGCCGCAGTTTTACTTCTTACGCTTTTGTCAGACGCATTTAATCCAAACCCCGTCTCATCTTCGAAATTGTTCGCGCCTTCAATGTGAGCATACATAGCATCAATTGTGGTCTCTTCAACTGAATTGTCTTTAAGCGCATCAATAATTTCCTCACCCATTAGGATTCGCGTTGTTTGACCACTAAAAGAAACAGTGGAAGAACCATCCCTTTCGAATGAGTAGGTTTCTGGTTCATTGATAGAAATGCTTCCACCGTCATCATCTCCACAGCTGACCAGAGATATCGATAGCCCAACTAAAAGGGCACTAATTAATTTGTTCTTATTCATTTGAATTTATTGTTTGCAAAAATATATTTTGATCTCCTGTTTAGAATCATTCTAAACAATGCAAAATTGAATCTGAGTAAGATTCCCCGCAATCGCTATACGTGGGGAATTTTTTAATCACTAGATATGGTGAGTAGTATCACTAGAAGTAGTGAGTCTATACCTAGAAGTGGTGAGTTTATGTTTCATTAAAATCCTATTTCTTCGCATTAATAAATTGAATGCAATGACGCTTGATCAACGAATTGATAAATCAGAAACTCGAATATTTAAAGCAGTATTTCCCAATACTACCAATCACTACGATACACTCTTTGGTGGCACCGCTATGCATGCTATGGATGAGGTGGCCTTCATAACTGCTACACGTTTTAGCCGTCAGCGGATGGTCACAGTGAGTAGTAGCAAGATTGATTTCAAAAAGCCAATTCCGGCAGGGACAATTGTTGAGTTGATTGGACGCGTAACGCATGTCGGAAATACCAGCTTGAAAGTTTCAGTTCAGATCTATATAGAAGAAATGTATTCAGAGAGTAGGGAGCAAGCCATCGAGGGTGAATTCTCTTTTGTTGCAATCGACGAGAATAGAAAACCTACGGCTATCCCTAAATAGCTAGCTTCTAACCAGACCTGTTTCCAGTGCATATACAATTAGTTCCGCAGGTGAGCTGAGATTGAGCTTTTTAAGAATGTTCTTTCTATGAGAATTTATGGTATGCACACTCAGGTGTAGTTCTTCAGCTATTTGAGCAGTAGTCATACTTTTTGTAATCAATTCTAATACCTCGAATTCTCTTGGGGATAAGTTGGTAGGCTCGCAATCATCTTTATCCTCTGGATTATCCACCACCAAGTCTAAGATGTTGTTACAAAAAAATCGATTGCCTTGAGCAACTGCTCTTAAACCACTAACAATTTCTTCTTCACTACAATTCTTGGTCAGTATCCCTTTTATACCCATTGAAAGCATCTGCTGAATAGAATCCCTTGTTTGACTATTGGAAATCACAAGAAAACTAGAAGACAGAGACTCCTTAAGCACCCGTAGCTTGGGAACTAGTTCGCGATCCTTATCTGAAATATCAATCACAATTAACTGAGGATTGGTTGCTGTTGCCAATTCCACCAAACGATCAGGTGATTCTATAACCTTTACTAGATCAAATCCAGGCATAGCCTTGATCAAAGATGAAATACCTTGTCTGGTTAGATATTGAAAATCAGCTAATAAAACTGAGGTCGCCAAATGGATTATTATTTAGAATGATTCTAAACAAAATTATGATTCATAATTCGATTAGACAAAAAACAGTGAGTAATTGAAATCTAAAAGCAGTATCCATTGTTAGATTTGCAGAAAAAAAATCCTAAAAATGGAATACCGAGTAGAACATGATACCATGGGTGAGGTAAAAGTACCTGCCGAAAAATATTGGGGTGCGCAAACGCAACGATCCAGAGATAACTTCAAAATTGGCGGTGAGAAAAACCAAATGCCAATGGAAATTATCCGTGCCTTTGCCATTCTTAAAAAGTCAGCAGCTGAAACTAATATGGATCTTGGTGTTCTACCAAAAGAAAAATCGGATCTGATTGGGAAAGTATGCGATGAAATTTTAGCGGGCAAACTTGATGATCAGTTCCCATTGGTAGTATGGCAGACTGGATCTGGCACACAATCCAATATGAATTCCAACGAGGTTATTGCAAACCGCGCTCATGTACTAAATGGCGGATCACTATCCGATGATAGCAAGGTCATTCATCCGAATGACGATGTAAATAAGAGTCAAAGTTCAAACGACACCTTCCCTACAGCTATGCACATTGCAAGCTATAAGATGGTTGTTGAGAATACAATTCCTAAAGTAAAGAAGCTGAGGGACACACTTCATAAAAAGGCGTCCGTTTTCACTGATGTGGTTAAAATTGGAAGAACACACTTCATGGATGCTACTCCATTAAGCCTAGGCCAGGAATTCTCAGGTTATGTTTCTCAGCTGGATCATGGATTAAAAGCATTGAACAATACCCTCGATCACCTTTCCGAACTGGCTCTTGGAGGAACAGCTGTTGGAACCGGGCTAAATACACCAGAAGGTTATGCTGAAAAGGTTGCAGAAAAAATTGCTAAATACTCAGGTATGCCAATGAGATCAGCTGAAAATAAGTTTGAAGCTTTGGCCGCTCATGATGCAATCGTGGAGACCCATGGTGCTCTCAAGCAGCTTGCAGTCAGTCTCATGAAAATTGGCAACGACATTCGAATGCTTTGCTCAGGCCCAAGAAGTGGTATTGGAGAAATTGTAATTCCAGAAAATGAGCCTGGATCTTCAATTATGCCTGGAAAAGTAAACCCAACGCAATGTGAAGCATTGACTATGGTGTGTGCCCAAGTAATTGGAAATGACGTTGCAATTTCAGCAGGAGGCATGACAGGCCATTTTGAATTGAATGTATTTAAGCCAATGATGGTTTTCAATTTGCTTAATTCAGCACGTTTGATTGGCGACGCATGCGAATCTTTCAATGACAATTGTGCTGTCGGAATTGAACCAAATCATGCTGTAATCAAGGAAAAATTAGAAAATTCGTTAATGCTAGTAACTGCATTAAATACACATATTGGGTATGAAAATGCTGCTAAAATTGCTAAAAAGGCACACAAAGAAGGCACAACACTAAGAAAAGCAGCTATCGAACTAGGACTTGTTACGGATCAACAGTTCACTGAATGGGTTAGACCTGAAGATATGATAGGATCGCTAAAAAGTTGATTCATTATCCATTATCAAGAGATTTTTGTACTTTAGTAACATTAAAGATTGCGTAAAAAACCAATTTCACAGGAAGATGAAAAAAACAATATCACTTATCGCGCTGGCTCTCTGCTGTATTTTTGCATTTGAGGCAAATGCCCAAATGGACAAAAAAGAAAAAAAAGAGTGGAAGAAAAGGATTAAAAAACTTGAGCCAGAGCAATACAAGCAGCTACTGGATGAAAACAAATCCTTGAAAGGGCAGGTAACTAGTCTTAAGACTGAATTAGGAAATATCGACGATAGAATTGCTGAAAAAGATCAACAAATCCTAACATACCAATCTCAAGTTGGTGATTTAAGAGAAGAGCTTTCAAGACTTCAAAATAGCAAACCAGCTGAAAACGTTGCAACAACAAACACTGGTGGAAGTATCGATGAAAATAGAGGCGTTGTATTTAAAGTTCAACTTGGAGCTTTCGCCAAGAAAGAAGACCTTTCTAAATACGACAATTCACCAAATTTCAGCGCTGAAAATAAAGATGGCCTACAAAAATTTACTGTTGGTGTTTTTAGAGAATACAGAGACGCAGATACTTTCAAAAAATATTTGAGAGAAATGGGCGTTAAAGATGCTTGGGTAGTTTCTTACAAGGACGGAGCAAGAGTTCCAATGAAAGATGTTCTTGAAGGAATTATCAACTAGTATTTACAAAATACATGAATTAAAGGTCGGCTTTTACGCCGACCTTTTTTTATATCAGCCATTTTGATCAGCCAGTCTAAATAGAAACAAAAAAGGCTATTAGTTAGTATTTTTGCACGCTAATGATAAAATATAAGACACCGGAAGAAATAGAAATCATGAGGGAAAGTGCCCTCATAGTTTCCAAGACTTTAGGAGTAATGGCAGAAAAAATTGAGCCGGGAATTACTCCCTTAGATTTGGATAAAATTGCTGATGAGTTCATCAGAGATCATGGAGGTGTTCCGGCATTTCTGGGCTTATATGATTATCCTAAATCAATAATTACATCCGTAAATGAACAAGTAGTTCATGGAATTCCTACTGACAGACCTCTCGAAGAGGGGGATGTAGTTGGTGTTGATATCGGTGTCTTAAAAAATGAATATTACGGTGATCACGCATATACATTCCCTGTCGGGGAGATTAAAGATGACGTGAAGAAACTGTTGCGAGTTACCAAAGAGTGTTTGGATAAAGGTATTGAGCAATTAGTGGCTGGAAATCGTATTGGTGATGTGAGCTTTGCTGTACAACAGCATGCAGAAAACCACGGCTATGGAGTAGTTCGTGAACTTGTTGGTCACGGTCTCGGAAAGAAAATGCATGAATCCCCAGAAGTACCGAATTTTGGGAAAAGAGGAAGAGGGAGCAAAATTCAAGAAGGTTTGGTTGTAGCCATTGAGCCTATGATAAATATGGGCACTCGAAGAGTGATTCAACTGAATGATGGATGGACCATTGTAACAGCCGATAAGAAGCCGTCAGCCCACTTTGAGCATGATGTTGCCGTAGTTAATGGTAAGCCGGAAGTGCTTTCCACGTTTAAATATGTGGAAGAGGCCCTGGAAAAGAAGAATGCAGTTATTGTTTAATACAAAAGCCGGATTGAAGGTGTAATCGCCTCGATGTAATGGCAAATCAAAAAAGTACATTTAGCACCATAATGATGAAGATCCTGGTGTGGCGCATTCGTCACGTCAGTGATAATAACTTCATGATGGTAACCGCCGGGTTGATCGGACTTCTAGCAGGACTAGCTGCAGTAGTTCTAAAAAGCACCGTTCACATCATTATCCAATATTTAGAGCTTAATCATACGCTTTTCAGCTTCGACTACTTCTATCTAGGTTATCCCTTGCTAGGAATCCTGCTTACCGTAGTTGCTTCAAAGTATATCTTCAAAGAGGGTTTAGGACATGGCATCACGCAAATACTATACGCCATATCTAAAAACTCAAGTGTCATTCGGAAAACGCGGATGTATTCCAGAATGGTTACAAGTGCCATTACAGTAGGTTTTGGCGGTTCAGTTGGGCTTGAGGCGCCTATTGTTGTAACCGGTTCTGCCATTGGATCTAACTTATCCCGCCTATTCCATCTAGGCTACAAGAAAAGGACAGTGTTGTTGGGATGCGGTGCTGCAGGTGCTATTTCTGCCATATTTAATTCACCTGTGACTGGGGTCATTTTTGCAATGGAAGTAATATTGACAGAAGTAAAAATTAGCAGGTTTATACCACTCCTTATTGCCTCTGTATGTGGCCAACTAGTAGCACTTGTTTTATTAGGAGAAGACATCCTGTTTTCGTTCACGCTTACAGAAACATTCATTGCGAAAGAAACTGGCTACTACGTTTTATTTGGAGCTGTTTGTGGTATCATTTCTTTGTATTTCACCAGGATGATGTATGTTTTTGAAGGGAGCATTGAAAAACTTAAAAACGACTTTGGGAGGGCTGCTGTTGGAGGAATATCATTAGCACTAATCATTCTTACTTTCCCGCCAATCTACGGAGAAGGGTATGAAACCATTAAAAGTCTTTTGCAAGGGACTTCTTCAGACATCTTTCACAACAGTTTTTTCGATCACCTGTCAGATAGTCAAGCTTCTATTATTGTATTTCTGTTTTTCATATTATTGGTAAAACCAATTGCAACAGCGTTAACAATTGGAGCTGGTGGTAGTGGTGGAATATTTGCACCTTCATTGTTTATGGGAGGTCTGTCAGGATATGTTTTCAGCAGCACATCTAATTCAATTTTAAATACTTCTTTAAGTACCAGTAATTTCACGCTTGTTGGCATGTGTGGTGTGATGAGCGGAGTATTACATGCCCCACTTACTGCCATATTTTTAATTGCAGAAATTACAAGCGGCTACGTACTTTTTGTTCCGCTGATGTTAGTGTCTGCAATTTCCTTTAGCACCATTTCATATTTTGAAAAGCACAGCATTTATACAAAACGGCTCATTGAAACAGGAGATCTTATCCAATACGATAAAGATCAAATCGTTTTGAGTTTGATCGATCTCAAGAAAATCGTTGAAAAAGACTTACTTATCATACATCCTGAAGCCAACCTTGATGACCTAGTAAAGCTTGTGATGAAAAGTAATAGAAATATTTTCCCAGTTGTAAACGAACAAAAAGAACTGCAAGGCATCGTTACTTTAGATGATATACGAGAAATGATGTTTGATGATGACTCGAGAAAGAACGTTATCATCAAAACAATAATGCAAAAACCACCTGCGAGCGTATCTCCTCAAGAAAAAATGCAATCTGTAATGAATAAATTTGAGGTAACACAAGCTTGGAATCTTCCGGTTATAGATAATGGAGAATATGTTGGGTTCATCTCTAAATCCAGGATTTTCAATGCATACCGCAAAAAACTCATACGCCAAACAGCTGAATGATTATCATTTGATAAGCATCTGATTTACAGCGCATT
>CAZWLS010000044.1:0-17550 GCA_964634415.1 uncultured Roseivirgaceae bacterium
CTTTGAAGATGAAAGAGATCGATTGATTGAATTAAAGTCAACCAGGAACTCATATTTCATTTTTGGAATAGGATTCGTTGTGTCCCTTGTCGTTTTGGCTTTTGGCTATCCTCCGCAATACATGTTTACTTCCTTGATATTAGCAGGAATAGGCTGTGAGGTTTTTGACAACTTATCAAGGTTTTATTATCACAGAAAAGGAGTATGAGAAGCAACAGCCACAGTGTATCTAATAACATTCGAAAACTAAGGTTTGAGAACGATGAAATGACTCAGCAGCAACTTGCGGATGCAGTTCAGGTGACTCGACAAACCATAGTGGCTATTGAAAAGGAAAAATACTCGCCATCACTGGAATTAGCATTCAAAATTGCACGTGTATTTAATACCCCTCTAGAGGAAGTCTTCTCCTTCCAACCAGAAAAAGATTAACAGCTATGAAATTATTTATCTTAAAAACAGATATCAAATCACAACTTCAAGTCAATAAGTTGAAACCTATCTTTCAAAAAAATGCGAGCATCGCCAAATGGTCGGTGGATTTGGATGATATCGATAAGGTTCTTAAAGTAGAAACTAAAATAGATTCCCAACAAGCGGATATGATTAAGTTGGTTCAGGAACAAGGCATTAATTGTGAAGAATTACCTGACTAGTAATGATTAGTAAATCCTATATCAGAAAAGTAATACTTCAGTACAGAATGTTGGCTGATGGGCTTATGTACACTCAAAGAAATGAGCAACTTTGTTTGGCTATTACTAAGTTCATTGATGACAATGATATTGAAGAGTTTCATACATTTCTTGCAATAAAAAAGAACAATGAGCCTGACATTTCACCATTATTTGAAACACTTTGGAGTAAAGGCAAGAAGGTTATTATCTCAAAGACTGATTTTTTATTCAAACAGATGAGGCATTACTATTTCGATGCAAAAACTAGCTTGGTCCTTAACAAGAAAGGAATACCTGAGCCAGAAAATGCAGTGGAGGCATCTTTGGACAATTTAGATGCGATTTTTATTCCGCTACTGTTATCTGATAAGCTTGGATATCGCATCGGATATGGTGGCGGTTATTACGATCGACTTCTAGCGGAAACAAATACACTAAAAGTGGGGTTATCAATGTCACCTCCTGTAGATGAGATTCTGCAAAAGGAGGATTGGGATGTCCCATTAGACTATTTAATTACACCTAACAAAATCTACAAGTATGGCTAAAATTACACTCGGAGGAAACGAAACAAACACGATAGGAAATTTACCGGAAGTTGGTTCACAAGCTCCTGACTTCAATTTGGTAAGAAAAGACATGCAAGAAGTCACTCTTGCAAGCTATCATGGACAAAAAGTAATAATGAATATTTACCCAAGCATCGATACCGGCGTTTGTGCGATGTCCACTGTAAAGTTCAATCAAGAGGCGTCCAAGTTGGATAATACCCGTATCATTTGTGTTTCGAAAGACTTGCCGTTTGCTCTTGCACGTTACTGCCAAGCCGAGGGAATTGATAACCTTGATAATCTTACCAACTTCAGAGATGGTGGTGATTTTGGTAAAAACTATGGTGTTGAAATTATAGACGGAGCATTTGCTGGCCTCAATGCAAGAGCAATAGTTGTTGTAAATGAAGAAGGCGTAGTTACTTATACAGAATTAGTACCAGAAGTTGGCCAGGAGCCTAACTATGAGAAAGCACTTGCTTCTCTTTAATGTCATCATGGTGGGAATGCCATTTCCCACCATTTTAAATCCATCAATTTAGATGAGAACAATGCCGCTAAACTCAGAGATGCAACCATTCACTATTTTTTTGCATTAAGTCTCTGTTAATATTGAAACTATTTAATCCTTGGCACGTCTTTCGATAGGTCATTAAGTAAAACGAACCGCTACCAATTTGAAAAAGATACTGCTATTGGCACTTTGCTTGCCATTTTTTCTTGCAGCTCAAGATAAATATACAATTAACGGTTATGTGAAAGATGCTGCCAATGGCGAGGCACTCATTGGTGCTACCGTCTTGATCACAGAACTGGGCACAGGAAATATTACCAATGTTTATGGTTTTTATTCCATCACACTACCTGCAGGTGATTATACCGTTGAGTTCAGGTACCTCGGATTTGTTACTCAGAAGCAATCTATTTCGTTGAATGAAAACACCCGGTTAGATATTGAATTGGGTGAGGAGCAAACAGCCTTGCAAGAAGTAGTCGTGACGGCGCGGCCGGAAGACGAAAATGTATCCTCAACAGAAATGAGTGTTGCTGAGCTTGATATCAAGACGATTAGTAAGATCCCTGTTTTTGCGGGAGAAGTAGACATCATTAAGAGTATTCAACTTTTACCCGGTGTCTCATCGGTTGGTGAAGGTGCCTCTGGATTTAATGTACGAGGCGGTGGTGTAGGACAAAACCTAATCCTTTTGGATGAAGCACCGGTATATCAGAGTTCTCATTTGTTTGGATTCTTTTCCGTTTTTAATCCTGATGCGGTTAAAGATGTTAAGCTTTATAAGGGAGGAATTCCTTCAAGATACGGTGGGCGCCTGTCCTCAATCCTGGATGTGAGAATGAAAGAAGGAAACAGTAAGGAACTAGATGTTTCAGGTGGGATCGGAACGGTGTTTAGCAGACTTACCGTGGAAGGTCCGATTAAGAAAGACAAAGCTTCATTCATCGTTGCAGGAAGAAGGTCCTATGCAGATATTCCTATCCGATTGTTTACTGACTTGCTCAATGATGGAGCGGCCCTATTTTTCTATGATTTAACGGCAAAGGCCAATTACAATATCGATGAGAAAAATAAAGTGTTTGTTTCTGGTTATTTCGGACGTGATGTCTTCAAGTTTGATGAATTGCAGGGTTTTAACTGGGGGAATCAAACTGCTTCCGTGCGTTGGAATCACCTTTTCAACGATCGGTTTTTTAGCAACTTCACAGCGTTTTACAGCAATTACGATTATGCCTTCGAAGTGGGGAATACTGACGAAGATCAGTTTGATTGGAATTCCAAAGTTCAAACCATCAACTTCAAACCTCAATTTTCCTATTTCCTGGACCAAAAAAATGAGTTAACATTCGGTGGAGAGTTGCTTTACTACACGTTTTTTCCCGCCAATGCAGTTGGTTTTACCTCTGGTAATAGAATTGACTTAAGCTTAGAAAAGAAGAACGCGCTTGAAACAAGTTTGTATATAAGCAATAATCAAAAACTAACAGACGACCTCTCTATTGAATATGGACTAAGGTATTCAAACTTCAATCACCTTGGCCCTGCCAATCAATACACGTTTGGAGATACACTTGCCGGTGAGCGTAAACCTGTAATAGACACTACAAGGATTGGGAATAATGAATCTGTAGCATTTTACCAGAATCTTGAACCAAGATTTTCAGTTAGATACAAGTTGTCTAAATCGTCATCAGTAAAATTCAGCTACAATCGAATGAATCAGTACATTCATTTGATTTCAAATACAGTAGCTGCTACGCCAATCGATGTTTGGCAACCAAGCACGAATAATATCAGACCGCAACAAGGAGATCAGATAGCGTTGGGATACTTTAAGAATTTTAAGAACAACGAATTTGAGACTTCTGTAGAAGCTTATTATAAACGAACCAGAAACCAAGTCGATTATATAGATGGTGCAGATCTATTCATCAATGATTTGCTTGAAGCGGATGTGCTGTCGGGAAGAGGAAGGGCATACGGATTAGAATTTTACGTTAAGAAAAATGCTGGGGACCTAACCGGTTGGATTAGTTATACCTTATCTCGTTCTGAACTTCTAATTGATGGCATCAACTACCTGCCAAACAGTACAGATCGTGCCGGAAGATGGTATCCAACTCGGTTTGATCAGACGCACAACCTTAAAGTTGTTGGAAACTATAAAATCAAGGAGCGCAAAAACTTATCTGCAACATTTAGCTATATAACCGGTACACCAACAACCTACGCCATTGACCGAATTAGTGTAGCAGGTCATGTGATTCCGATAAATAACGGCAGTAGAAATAACTTCAGAATACCCGATTATCACAGACTGGATGTTTCCTACACCATTGACTATAACTGGGTTTCTAAGAAAGGAAAAGCACGATCTAGCAGCCTGGTGCTTTCGGTATATAACCTATACAACCGAAAAAATGCTTTTGCAATCAACTTTACTCAAGAGGATGATCGTGTAAACTACAGACAGTTAAACAACCTTAATCTACCAACTGGGCCTGTTAACACGTCAGCTTTTGAAACATCAATTTTGTTTTTTGTTCTGCCTTCAGTCACTTATAATTTCAAATTCTAATGAGAAAGTTTCTATATCCATTAATAGCGTTGGTAATCCTTTCTTGTGAGACGGAGGTTGATCCAACATTGGAATCATCTTTAAATGTACTAGTCGTAGATGCATGGCTTACTAATGATGATCCAACGCAGCATATAAATATTACCAGATCGCAATCTTATTTTGATAATAGCGACCCGGTCAAGGTCTCTGGTGCAGTTGTCACTGTGACAGATCTCACCGACTCTTCAGTGCCGGTATTTGAATTCACTGAACGTGAAAATCGATATACATGGGAGAGTACCGACGGTAATCCTTTAGGAATCATTGGGCATCAATATAGACTTGAAGTGCAGGTAGATGGTGCTTTATACACGTCCACTACCCAATTGAATGACGCTCCACCAGTTGATAGCGTTAGCTTTAGGTTGGAAGAGGGTAATGCGTTCTTTGATGACTTGGTATTTGGAGAATTCTTTGCTACCGATCTTGAAGGAGTGGACGATACCTATTGGATCAAGGCATGGAAAAATGGAGATTTCTTAGGCAGTCCTGGTCAAATTAATATTGCTTATGATGCTGCTTTTTCACGGGATTCTGACAATGATGGCGTTCAGTTTATTCAACCTATCAGAGACGGAATTAGTACGATCGATGAATCACGAGATGAAGAAGCACTTTCACCATTTAACCTCCCAGACACGTTACTTTTTAATGGAGATACACTTCTGTATAAAACAGATAGCACTATCTATGGGATAGTAATTGAAGAAGAGGTGTTCTTTGAAGTACCAGGTGTTTTTGTAAACAACAATGTTCCAGATTATCAGCTTTCCTTACCATTAGATGACGAAAGATATATTCCGCTAGGAGACACCGCGCTTTATCTTCAAGGTGACTCAGTATATGTTGAAATACATTCTATCTCTAATGAGGCTTACTTCTTCCTAAACCAAGTAATTACAGAAACTACCCGAGAAGGAGGTTTTGGAGCTTTGTTTGCTACCCCATTAGTCAATGTCTCTACGAATATTGTTCCAGACAATGAGAATAATATCGTAGCTGGATTTTTCAACATTGCAGCTGTTACCAATGGTGGGAATAGGTTACGTGAAGAAAGCCAGATTAGAATATTGGATTGACATCTTGGTTGAGTGATAAATCCAATGTCAAGATAACTATCGTATTTATACCAACGACATTTATCGCAGCAATGCGATGGATAGCTGGTTGGTGATAGATGCCCTGATCATTCTGTGATCAGGGTTTTTTATTTAATGAAATGTTAATGGCCATTAATTATCAGGGAAAGATTTTTATGAGCACTATTTTAGACAAAAATTCACCTGTGATCAGACTACTAATCCTTGTCGCTATTGTCATGGTTTCATGCGAACCACAGATAAGCGATCATCCTGTTTTTAAGTACTACCCTCCCACTGAAGTTTTAGAGGATGGATATGTAAGTAAATATTACCGACATTATTATCCCAAAAATTCTGATCAAAATGCGTCAACAGAAATTAGGTATTCCAAATACAAAAAAGTGGGTGATAAAATCTTGTTAAATAGCTATAATGCCGGCTTTGATCACTCAGGTATTTTGGAATCTAGGGTGTCAGACACACAAATTTTCACCGAACGAGTCGTTGATATAAATCAAATTGACACGATTGAAATTGATGTTATTTCATCAGTTAGAGAAGATTGGGGCGCTCAAAAAAATGAGCCTTATGAATTGAAATATGTTTTCAACGAGAAGGAATACAGCTTCACTGAAAATCAGCTAGACTTTTATGATACACTAATAGATGGAGCTGCA
Source organism: uncultured Roseivirgaceae bacterium (assembly GCA_964634415.1). Lineage (GTDB taxonomy): Bacteria > Bacteroidota > Bacteroidia > Cytophagales > Cyclobacteriaceae > Ekhidna. The sequence goes on from CAZWLS010000044.1 coordinate 6,122, forward strand.
GCTAAGGTTTTAGTTACGGAATCATTTTATCGTGATTTAGAGACAGATGAGATTGTTAATCAATTCAAAAGCAAAGACATTTACGTAGAAGGCTTGGGTTATTATTCTACAACTGCTGACTTTGAAAATTTCCGAATGGAGCTAGAGCTCGTTGAACAGATGCCAATAGAAGAGTTCGAACGCAGAGCAGACCATGATAAGCATAGAATTGCATGGATTGATCCAGATAAAACCTTGGATTCAGACGTTGCATTTAAGATATGTGGGAGTGAAAGACGCATTGCAGACTACTACAATTCTACTCCAGATGGAAGATATATTCATGGAAAAAGGGCAATGTTGGACACCATTTTTAATAACCTGGATGAGGAAAAATTGCTAGAACAAAATGGCAGGTTGACATTCAGGTTTGTAGTAAACTGCGAGGGTAAAACTGGACGATTTATTGTAAATGGCTACGATTTCATGTATCAGCCAATAAAGTTCGAACAAGAAACAATTGATCACTTATACGGGATACTGAGAAAGTTAGAATCTTGGAGACCTGTCGTGCTACAAGACGAACCAAGAGACGCATACTTTTATATCACTTTTAATATTGAAGATGGCAAAATCACCGATATTCTTCCTTAATATTTTACTACTTGCAATGACTGTTTGCTCTTGTTCTGAGCGACAATGGTATAAGAAAGAATTTTCTGAAGATACCATGAAACAATATGGCCCTCAACTTAGGGCCGGAAGGGGTTATTACTATCAAGGGTCAGTTCCGGAACAATTCCAGCTCGACGAGTCATTTAAAATGGATTCTACTGATGCAGATCTCTGGAGAGAATTTGGAACTGCGCGAGTAAAGAGAGGCATTGCAGATGAGATGTATTATTTCTATGATGGAGCGGTAAAAAGAAAGCCAGAAAAGTGGGCAGGATTCAGGGGGTATCTCTACCTCTACTTTTATCGGGATTATTACCGTGCTATTGAAGATTTCAACTTAGGGGATGAGGTGAGCGGTGAAGTACAGCATTCGCAGGGGCAAAACCATGATTACATGAGAGGTATATGTTACTATGGACTTGGTGAATATCAGACTGCGATAGAATCTCTGGACAAATACATCAATAAGGTAGTCGAGGAAGAAGGAGAAGAATGGGTTGATGTTTACGCTTTTCTTTATAAAGGCCTTTCTTTAATAAAAATGGAACGCTTAGATGAGGCGATATTAGCATTTGATCGAGCATTAAAGTATTATAAAAACCTCTCAGACTGTTTTTATCATAAAGCAAGAATCTATGTATCCAGAGGTCAGTTTGATCTGGCAATGAAGGAACTAAGACTCGCTGAGCAATACCACCAGGAAGGGTATTTTCATCAGAGACCTTATGTGGAAGTGCTAGAGCAGGTTTACATTCAAGACATCCAAAGACTGATATTTGAGATAAGTACTAGCTGATAAAGAAGCCCAGCAAGATGAAGAGAGATAACCTTGCCGGGCACACATTGGAGATTATAAGTCGTACATCACCGTAAACAAGCCATACCTCTGCTGGATGTTGTATGAGTAAGTACTGATAAGGTTATTGGAGAAACTATCTCGTCGTACTTCGCGGGTATCTAATAAATTCAAACCCTGAATTTTAAACTCCCACGGACTCTTCTTTTTCCTGTAGCTTAAGGTTGAGTCTAGTATGTCGAAAGAAGTCTCTTGATTTTGATTTTCATTCACGTACTTATTGAATGCGTATTCAGTCTCAAATCGAAAGCCTTTATAAGTTAAAGTAGTACCAACATTGGGCCTATGATTGACAAATTTATTGGTCAGTCCGCCAGACGTGTATCTATTGATTGATACGGTATATCCACCGCGGATCGAGAGCTTATTAAAGAGTCTTGCAGACATATTTAATTGATAAGATTGTGTGAAATTGTTATTTTCAATAGTCTGACCCTCGAATTGATTATTTAAGATTGATTGTGCTATTGTCACCATTCCGCTCATTCTAAAATGATCGAAACGCTTCTCTAAGTTTAGATAGCCGCTTGCTACTCTGTTTGCCTGCATGGCATTGACTGAGGTAATGACATTTTCTATCCCGCTCAATTCCTGATTATTCGTAAATCCATCTTCTATATACCTATAGTTGATTCCACCATAAATATTGAAGAAGTTGTACATGTTGAAATTACGATAGTCTAGTGTGATATTATGCGAAAATGAAGGTTGCAAGTTGGCATTTCCAAAACTCAAGGTATTGTATGAGTTTAGAATATACCCCTCGGCATAGGCGCTTACACCATTGTATTCCAATGACTGATTGTAGTTAAATGTCAAACCATGAGAGCTACCAAAATCATATTCAGCACGGACCTGTGGAAAAACGTATTGCGTATGCTCTGATGATTCATTTGCAGTTCCCACTGTATAGCTATTGAAACTTACTCCAGGGCTTACTGTCAGTTTTTCCCATTTCTTTCTATATGTAAGTCTTGCATATCTGTTAGTAATATCTAAATCCTCGTTCAGATCTTCGATATCATCTTGATCATCATCGAGGTTGGTAATCAAGTTTTGACGAGATACATTCATGCCAAAAGCGACATTAAAATGGGTAGTCTTGTTCAAAATATGATAGTAGTTAAATGCTCCATCAAATCGTTTAGAATTTATCCGTTGATTTTGAGAAAGCTCCAAAGCACCATTCGTTAGAAAAGTATTAAATAATGGTATTTGACTCGATAAGGCACTATTCGTTGGAGTCACTTCTTGATTATAGTTCACCTCTGCCGAAATAATATTCTTTTCATTCAAAGCATTAAACATTCGAAGTTGATGCCTTTGACTCTTAGGCGTTCTTTCATTCGTGTCTATCAAATTATTGCTGCCAGAAATCTGTTCAGAGTTTCTCATTCTAACCTGATCTATTGTGCTTCGCTTACCAAAAAATGTATAATCTACCTGAAGATTGTAGTTTGGCGTATACTTGGCTGAGAAGCGGCCAAGTCCAGATTTATTGGCAATAGAGGTTCCGGTAGTAAGCGTCTCTTGAATTGGATCGTCAAGTTGAGTGTACGTTCTTAATGAATTTGACCCTAGAGTTGCATCATTATCAAAACCTATTATAAAGCCTGAAACTTGAAACTTGTCTGTAGGTCTGGTTGTGAAATTTAGTGCTCCCAGGCGATTGACAAGATCGCTGGCTGAATTCCGATCCGTAAGAGGAATTCCTGCGTCTCCGGCATTAAACCTGAATGAAGTACCATTTCTTGCAGCAAGTGACGCCATGCCACCAGACATTCTGAAATAGTCATTCAGAGTCAGCGCTAGCTCACCAACATTGTTACCATCTCCGATAAAATTAATGCTTGTCTTTGGTGCATAATAGAAAGTATTTGCATGACCGAAATAGCGTTTTTCAGGGCCACCACCTGCTTCGATATCTCCGAATACGATTCGTTTTTTATCTGCTTTTAGTTCAATGTTCAAGGCTAAGCGATCATCATTGTTCAGGCCTTGCATAGGCTGAATGTCATTGAAGTTTTGAAGTACCTGCACACGATCAACTACATCAGCAGGAATATTCTTAGTTGCAAGTTTTGTATCTCCTTCAAAAAATTCTTTACCATCGACTAATACCTTCTCAACTCTTTTTCCTTGCACCTCAATGTCACCATTGTCTCGAATATTAAATCCGGGCAACTCCTCCAAAACATCTTCGAGTTTTCTTTCATCACCCTTGGTGAATGCCTCCGCTTTGTAGGAGATGGTATCACCTTGCACCATTACAGGCATTTCAGCAACTACTGTTACTTCATCTAATGAACTTACCGACTCCTTCATGATTACCAACAAGGGATCCTCAGAAGTTTCTTCAAGTGTTAAGTATTGACTTATGGGAATGTATCCCACAAAAGTCGCTTTCAGTTCATAGACGGTGTTTTTCTTTAACCGTAGTTGAAAGCCTCCTTTGACATCAGTCACCGCAAAGGCCTTCATCTCTTTAGTAGTGGTGTCTATTGCCATGACATTGGCAAAAGCAATGGGGGCAAAAGTTGAATCTCTAGTTTGACCCTTGAGTAAAACATGATCCTGAGATCGTGCTGAGAAAATTCCCAGCACGCTCATCAAAAAGATAACTATTAGTCCTTTCATTTTGCTATCCTCCGATACGAATTACACGAGTTTCCCCACCATCCCCGGTATCATATTTTTTCATCATTTCTTGAAGCTTCTCATCTCTTATTTTATCCGCTTCTTCACGAGTTACTCGCTTCCCTTTGCTCGGAACCTCTATTGCGATTGGTTCAGCAGGGTTTAATTCTACTTTAGTGCACAAGAAGGTAAAATTTCCATTTTTAAGCTCAAGGATCAGCCCCGGTAGTCCCCAAGTATTGGAAGGACCTTGAGATACAGGAATATCTGGTGCATACCATGCAGTGATCATAGTTGTATCCATCACAGTTTCTGTAGTTTTTTCAGAATCACTCAGCGACATGGTCATCTGTTCTGTTATATTCTGGTACTCAGCCTTGATTACAGTATAGTCTCCAATCTTTTTTGTCTCACCAGTGATCTTCCAATTGTAAGTAGGTAATGCATCCTCTATTAGGAATTTCTTTCCAAAGATTTCAGTCTCCTCTAGAAATTGATTCTTGCTTGGATTTAAATAGCTAACTGAGTTTCCAGTAGAAAATCGAATTTCCATTCCTCCAGTGCTAGGCGTGCTTGCTGCTGATTCAAGCTCTGCATCCTCTTTCCATGTAGCTTCTTGCAGATTGAATGTAAGCGTATAGTCGCGCTGAGATTGCTGCATAAGTTGCTTTCGAATCGATTCTTGCATCTCTGGGTTTGTATCTCTGCCGGCTATGTTAACATCTAAATTTCCAATATTCATCGATGATTTGTATTTAGCAATGCCTTCAAAATTTTGCTGGCCTATAGCCTTTAATGCAACTCCCACTAGCAGACCTGGTACAAGTGAGATGAGTAGTATCGTTTTTCTCATTGTTGTTTTTGTTTTCAGCAAACCAATGAGAATAAGTGCAAACGGACGGTTAAGTAGTGTTAACGAGTGTTAACCAATTAATTCTAGCCCGAAAGTGCCACGTATATTTGTATTGTGAATAAGCAATCGTATAGAAATAGCTTGATTTTAATAGTAGTAACCGCGGTGGTACTAACTGCCGCTCAAGTTTACTTTACTGTACAAAATTATGAGGTAAATAAGCAACGCTTCGTCAAGGATGTTCAACAGTCTTTGAATACCAGTATTGAGAATTACTTTGCTGGAAAAGCTAAAAACAGCATTTATATTCTTGGAGAAAGCTCCTTGGATACCGTAATAGATGGAAAAAATGCAATTGCTATTACTTCTCGAATTAGTGATGTAGATAGCATCCTTCGAGTAGTTGTAGATAGTCAATCAATCAATGGTTCTGGATTTTCACATGTTTGGTCTAGTTCTTCGCTTAAACCAGACTCGTTAAATATTGACTCAATTTTTCATTCCAGAAATGAGAGATCATTTCAACAACTCAGATTCACTTCGAGATTGGATACTTCCAGAGCACGTGAATTGCAATTCCTGACTCAAAAGGTAATGGTATCAATTAGTGAAGACTTATTGGATCTGGGAGCACTTTACACTGAGTTTGAAAAAGAGCTTAAAAGTAAAAATTTGAATGTAGGATTCGCTTTAAAGCAAGATTGTCAGGGTCGTAAAACTTCTATAGGTAGCGTTGAGGGCGATAACTACCTGACAACTCAAGCAAATTCTGTTTTCTTGGGCGATTTCAATGTTATTTCAACAGACTTTGAAAACGCAACGCTCATTATTTTACGAAATGGAATTGGTGAGTTGGTGCTGTCAGCTTTACTAATTGCTTTGGTCATTGGAACACTTATTCACTTGTATAAGACCATCAATACACAGAAGCAATTAGCAGCAATTAAAGACGATTTAATTAGCAATATCACCCATGAGTTTAAGACCCCAATTGCAACAATATTTTCGGCACTTGAAGGGGTCACTAGTTTCAATGAAAACAACGATCAAGAAAAGACAAAACGCTATCTGGAACTATCCACGGATCAGCTTCATAAGCTGAATGATATGGTAGAAAAAATGCTAGAAACAGCAACGATTGATCAAGGAAAGTTGACTTTGAATAAGGAAGAGGTAGAGGTTGTTTCTTGGACGAAAGAAGTAGTAAAGCAATTCCAGTTAATTGAGGGAGACAAGTCGATTGTCTTTGAATCAAAAATGGAAGAAGCATTGAGCAATTTGGACAGATTCCATTTTGAAAATACGCTATCAAATCTGCTTGATAATGCAATGAAGTATGGGGGTAAAAATATTTCCGTAAGACTCCTAAAAAGCGATCAACAATTGATCTGGGAGGTAGAGGATGATGGTGCCAATCTACCCCAGTCTGAAAAGAATAAAGTTTTTGATAAACTCTATCGTATTCCTACTGGCAATCAACATGATGTGAAGGGTTTTGGAATTGGACTCTACTATTCTAAGACAATTGTTGAGCTTCATGGAGGTGAGATTTCGCTTGATATTTCAGGTGATAGAACATTATTTAGAATTACAATATGACTCAAAAAGTCACCAAAATATTGCTAGCTGAAGATGAAGCTGCCCTAGGAATGATCATACAGGAAAGCTTAGAATCAAGAGGTTTTGAAGTGGTGTTCTGCAAAGATGGGCATGAAGCTAGCCTTGCTTATGAAGCTGAAAGTCCTGATATCATGGTTTTGGATGTGATGATGCCGAAATTGGATGGTTTTTCACTAGTTAAACAAGTCAGAAAAAAGGATCAGTTTATTCCAATAATTTTTCTTACAGCTAAATCAAGAACTGAGGATGTGGTGGAAGGGTTTGGCTATGGCGCCAATGACTACCTGAAGAAACCTTTTAGCATGGAGGAATTGATCGTTAGAATTCATGCTTTACTCAATAGAAAAGCACAGCGCAATTCAAACGAAGAAGAGGAGCTCGGAGAGTATATATTTGATTGCCAAAAACAGATTCTTGTATATAAGCCTACCGGGAAAGAGGAAAGACTTACGCACAGAGAGGCCCAACTACTTGATGCATTAATAAAAAATGCCAATGAATTAACTGACCGACAGGAAATTTTGAATTCATTGTGGGGGAATGATGACTTTTTCAATGCTCGTAGCATGGATGTTTTTATAAGTAAGCTTCGAAAAAAGCTTGCTCAAGATGAATCTATTCAAATAATTAATGTGAGAGGATACGGATATAAGTTGGTTTACTGATTCCTTCTCAATAAACCATTGAGCTTGGATCTTGAATCGTTCTTGCAGAAAGATATCCCAGGTAAAAGTCGGTGTTAGACCTCCTAAACCTCTTCATGACACTATCTAATCTTGTCAGTACATTTTTGCCTTTGAAGATAAAATCGTAGAGATCCTTGGCATCGGATCGTGCCGCAATTTCATAGAAGCGAGGTCTGCCTTTTTCATCCTGATATGCACTGAAGAGTAGTTTTGCATCATCAATTTGATCCTTTGTCATTCCATATTCTGACATGTTATCAACGTTCTCTTCAAGTAGGTCAATAATATTACGAGTCATATTCTCGAATTCTTCTCCTGGTAATCGTAAGTAATCTGCTTTTGAGTTACTTGCTGCATCCAGGAGTTCTTTATTGCCAGTATCCTCCGCATAGGCTTCCAATACATCATCAAGAATGTCCATGCGTTCGGCAACTTGATTTTTCAACTTTGCAACCGAGGGACTAACAAACATTCGGGATACTTCTTTACTATCAGTGGAGGTACGAATGAGATCAAGCAATGATGCTAAATCTGCTTTATAAGTACTTGCTATCGGGATAGCAGTCCAGACAGAGGTATTTGCGTCAAGATATTCGTTTGTCTTTCGCATCATCTCTAAAGTGTTGGTTTGTCTCTTGTTCACCAGATTATAATTTTCGCAATTGTAATTATCAAGCTATTTCAAGCATAATAGTGCTGGTTTATAATAGGTATACAATTAACTTGAGACATTCCTTTTGAGGAGATGATTACGTTTATTATTGTTGATCCTTTCTGAGTAGTAGTTACTGGTTTTAGTTAGATTGCCAGTCAAGAATTTAGCTATGAGTGTAATAAAGGAAATCTATGATATTTCTAAGAGTGCTGCTGCATTAAAGCAAAAACGAGGAGCCTTAAAGCGGGCGCTGAGAACGGAACTTAAACTCAATCATAAATTTTTGCAAGATGTAAAGGTGAAGGGGTTGGATGATTCCAGAAGGGTAGAATTAATTGATATGTTAGAAATCGATGAACTAACCGCCGCAGTTAAATTTGAAATCCCATATGCCTTGCTTTCGAACAAGAAAGTTGATGAAGACTTAGCTGAGAGATATCGCGTCAAATCCTTGGTTGGATTTAAAATTGGAGATCTTATAGAAAACCTTTATTTAATGATTTCCTATTTGAAAAAGGACCACAATAATCCGAGAATTCATCTAAATCTCAGACTTATAAATATCTATAAGTACAATGGTGTATTAATTGAGTTGTTGAAGTAATCAGCCTGTCTTTTTTACTTTCTGATTTCCAGTGATTGCATCAATCATTCGAACGTAGCTCACTTTATTCCCAGAATGCTGAGATACATAAAAGTACTGTAACCCTTCAAGGACAACATCACACTTTCCTAATTCATAGCGGTGTGCTATTACTTCATCGCCTTCAAGTATTTGAACGCCTTCTTCGTCAAGCAATACAGGAGGTAATTTTTCTTTGGGTTTCTTTTTGAATATTCCGAACATCTAAAACTATCGGCTTTAAAGCGTGCAATACTAGTTTGAAATAAGAACAATGTGAATTGGTGGAGGAGTTAATTAGCAATTAGTGGCGGAGAAATGTCAACTGATCCAAAAATCAATCATACATTTCCAATTACCTGCATTGTTTCTAAAGAAGGATTCTCACTCCCACCTCTAGGTTCTACTGTTACTGCAAATGCAGCGGCATTTGGCCCTGCATTTTTCATTTGAACCAGTAAACCATTACCTACTGAGTCAAACACGCCAACATCAACAGGTTTACCATCAATTATTGCCCATAATTGATATTGTTGGTCTTTTGACAATTCTTTGAGGTTTTGAATGCTTAGATATACTGTTGCAGATGATTCATTCCAATAGACAGTTGCTAGAGCTTCAGGCGAATTTTCTGTGCCATTCAGAGTTACTCTTTTGAACGCAGAATTATTCATTATACTGACAGCATTTTGAATTTCTCCTAATTGCTGATTTACCTGATTATAGTTATCAGCGAACTGCTCATTTTGTGCAATAAGGGTTGATAATCGATCTTCTGCGGATTGCCACTTACTCCAATAATTAAAGGCCATAAGCGCAGACCCAATCGCTATTACTATAGAAGATGCAGCAGCCAATTTTATAAATCCAAAAGAGTCTTTTGGTTTCATTTCAACGACTGAGGCTTCTTTTCCAATGTCAGATTCATTTGTAATCTTAGCCATTAACTTGTCCTTCATTTCAGAAGGAGGCTTTACAGCCGTGGCAAAGGCAAGTGCCTCCATAGAGAGCTCTATTTTTTGAAGCTCTTCATTGATCTCTGGATGTTGGGAAGCAGCATTTTCTACCTCAGTACGCTCATTTGGAGTGAGCTCATCCATCACATAGGACTCCAGGATTCCTGACGATATGTACGCTTCGATGTTCACTCTATTTGCAATACTATTCTTATATTTTTCAACGCCATTTTAAGGCGTGTTTTTATTGTACCAAGAGGAATATCAAATTCCTTTGAAATTTCTGATTGGGTATAGCCCTTAAAATAGACCATCTCGAGGATGAATCGCTCTTCTTCACGCAAGGATTTTAACATCTCCTTCAAACCGATAGTATCAACACTTAGATGGCTTAAGTTATCGCGCTCTATTCCAGATACGTAAGTTTCTATATTATCGGTTTCCCCAACCTTCTTCATTTCCTTTGATCGCAATTTATCAATCGCAAGATTCCTGCTGATATTCACCATCCAGGTAAAAAAACGCCCTTTAGAAGAATCATACTGCTCAATCTTATCCCAAAACTTCATGAAAGCATCTTGCAAAACTTCCTGTGCTACATCCTCATCGTCAATAATGCGACTGATTGATCCATAAATCGCTGCTGAATAATGATCATATAAATAGCTAAATGCTTCCGTCTCTCGCTCTTTAATGCGAATGACAAGCTGATCTTGATCGATTTGGTGATTAGAGGGATTCAAATATGTCTGTGGGGTGAAGATCAACTTTCGATGATGCTTCATTATGAATGAGAAATTTCTACCTAAATTTTCTGAAAAGAACTTTCAAGAATTCCTTTACTTCATCTGATTGCATATCCCATTCATTGTGCTTGGCGTAGCCTTGAACAAGAAACTCGACAGATTCATCAAAGGAGTTATAATCTTCAAGTTCTGTTAGCGCATTTTCAAATTCGTGTTTATCATTTCTGAATAATTCTTTGATAAACATATATCGATGATTTAAAGAGATTAACTCCAAGATGCCACCTTCTTTACTAGAAGTGGTTTCTAGATGTTCTGCGACAGTCTCTTCTTCCTTTTCAAACTGCTTATTGATGGTTTCTTCTGGAAAGTCATCTTCTTTGTCCTCATCTTCGAGCATAACCGGGGGCCTTACTTCTCTCTTGGATTCTTCGTCTGGTTCTGGTTCTTCCTTGGCTTCCTCTTCTGCCAACTCTTGCTCAACCGGTTCTTCAACTGCTTCTTCCTCATCAGAGGGTTCAACTTTCGCTTCCTGCTCTATAGGTTTAGTGGATAAATCTGCATCAAAGTCCTCCTCTATCATTGCGTCATCATCGGTACTCATTTCGATATTGATGTTTTCCTTATTCGCATCAGGCGCTGTTTTTCTTGGTCTTGGTCTTTCTTCAACAAGGTCTTCTTCCCCAGGTTCAAATAAATCATCTTCATCAAACTCATCCATTTCAGGATCATCTGAAAATATTTTTTCAGCGTTGATTTCTAATATATCTGTTAGAAGAGCACATTCCTCATTAACAGCATCAAGCGTATCAAAATCATCAAATTCTTCCGGTAGCTCATCGATCACATCATCGATAGTAAGACCCTTCATATCTGACAGAAAGTTCTGAATCTCTTTTTTGTGTATTTTCAAATACTTGACAGTTCCTTCTACTGACTTTTCTTTGATTGTTTCTACACCTCTGCTGTCTAGATCTATTTCTACATAAGCTTGAGGCATGGCAGCCAAGTAGATGGTGTCTTTAACCGCATGATTAAGTAGCGTTTCAAACTTCTCTCTATTGATTTCATTGTGTTGAGTCAGCACATTCATGTATTGAATCATTGCCTGTCTTTCTTCTTCTTGTTTGTAGTTGAAGAATAT
>CAZWLS010000045.1:0-17496 GCA_964634415.1 uncultured Roseivirgaceae bacterium
ATGGGGAAGGCAAAAGATTAAAGCTCATATTTATGCTCATAAGCTTTCCGATGAAGCTGTAAGAAATGCTTTAGAAAGAATAGACCCGGAAAAATACTTTGAGAGACTCGCCGAGCTAGCTAATTCTAAATGGAATCGTTTGAGTGATCAGGATGAGTTTAAGCGAAAACAAAAAACTGCTGCATACCTGTCTGGAAAAGGATTTGAGATGGATTTGATTTGGAGTGCCATAGCTCTTCTAGAAAAGAAAAGTCCGTAGGAATACTTTTTAAGAGATTTTTAAAATCTGTGATCAAGAAAATCCGTATGTTTATTTTTGCATTTAATTGAATAATATGCTTCATACATCAGCTAAGGACCTACTCTCACAACTCAATCAGATCATTGAGTCATGTAAAGATGAAGATTTCGTTCGTCCACTATCCGAGCTAAGCGATTCTACATTTGGTCAGCATATCCGTCATACCCTTGAATTCTTCATTTGTTTATTTGATGCGAAAAACAATGGAGTTGTTAATTACGATCAAAGGAAGCATGATACGCTTATTGAGACAGACAAGAAATTAGCATGTAGTGTCATTGCATCTATAAAAGACTTCTTAGATAAAAATCAACAAGATTTTGAGCTGACATTTGAGGCAAATTATGCGGTAAGTGAGGAGACGAATGATACCATGAAAAGTAGCTTTTATCGTGAGCTATCATACAATATCGAACATGCAATTCATCATATGGCACTTTTAAAAGTAGCCGTTAAGCAGTCTCTTACTTATATTTCTCTTCCTGAGAATTTTGGAGTCGCCAGCTCTACAATTAGATATCGAGCGAGCACCAAGTCGAATTAACCATCTTGAAAAAATTACTAGTTCGGCTCCGCAATTGGGAGTATTGGCCCTTTTCCGTACTTTATTTTCCAATATTCTTTTACTATGCGTGGTTAATTATTAAGCACCGTTCATTTTTCTTTTTTACAGCGTCTAATCCTAGCATTGAATTTGGAGGAATGGTTGGAGAAAAGAAATCAGACATTTTTGACCTTATCCCAGATCAATTTATTCCCAAAACAGTGCTGATTCAAAAAGGTGATTTGGATAAAGCAGCCTACGATGCAGCACAAATTGGATACCCAATTATTGCAAAACCTGATGTTGGGGAGCGAGGTGCATGGGTAAAAAAGATTAGTAATCAAGAAGAACTAAATGAGTATGTCGATTCTTGCCCGGTTAATTTTTTACTTCAAGAATTAGTTGATTATCCGATTGAATTGGGTGTATTCTTTATTAAATATCCGGGAAGTAAAGGCAGGGTTTCGTCGATAGTTCGAAAGGATTTCCTATCAGTTATTGGTGATGGTGACAAAACTGTAAATGAATTACTGCAAAATCATACACGCGCAATGATGACTGCTGATATGGATAGCGACTTTATCAAGTTGATAGGCTCAGTTGTGCCGAAGAAGGATGAAAAGATGTTAATAGAACCGATTGGGAATCATTGCAGAGGCACTAAATTTTTAAGTGACAATCATGAAATCGACCAAGAACTTGATGACGCATTTGACCGCTTAAGCGCTCAAATTCCAGACTTTTATTTCGGGAGGTACGATCTAAAGTGTTCGTCCTATTCAGATCTCAAGAAACTTGAAAATTTTAAAATTCTAGAACTTAATGGTGCCGGTGCCGAGCCTGCTCATATTTATCAGCCCGGAAATTCACTATTGAAGGCTTACCGTGACATACTTTGGCATTTATCTGTTTTATCTGATATTAGCCGCCTAAACCAGAAAAAGGGTCATTCCTATTGGAGTTTCAAAAGAGGCTACAAAAAATGGAGAGATCATCAAAGGTATAATCGCCTGTTAGCCAATTCATGATTTTACAAACACTAATTGTCGCATTCGTTGTGAGCTATATTGGCTCAATTCCTCCAGGTACTATTAATGTCTCTGTAATGCAGCTTGCGATTCTCAATAAAAGACGCGCGGCGGTGTTTTTTGCGTTAGCGGCATCACTGGTTGAATTTGCATATGCTGGCGTGACTGTACAGTTTCACATCTTTCTTAATAACAATGAAGTTATTGCGGATTACTTCAGAATTATAACCTCTATTGCATTAATCGGACTTGGTCTATCCAATATCTTTTCAAAATCAACTGCATCTTCCGTAAAGGTTGATACTAAATTGACTGGTCGTCATGGTTTTGCAAGGGGTTTGCTTTTGGGTTTCCTAAACCCGATGACGATTCCGTTTTGGTTGGCGATTACAACCTATTTAGAAAATGATCAGTGGATCGACGTTTCAGCGTTTGGTTTTTGGATGTACCTCATTGGCCTTTCATCTGGTACTTTTTGCTTGCTACTAACAGTAAATGCATTGGGCAAGAGATTCTCTAGAATTGCAGATAACCAGTTTTTGGTGCACAAGGTGCCAGGTTTCCTACTATTAGGTTTGGGTGTCTATTTTTTGTTAAAACTTGTTCTGTAAAAAGCAAAGCCGACCAATTTGTTGTGACCGGCTTCGCGATAGTGAGTATCGTCTGTTAATTAGTAAACTGGGAAATTGTAGAAAATGGATTTTTCTAGTGTAACAGTTTCAACAACATCATTTTCATCCTTAGTCATATATTCTTTTACTTCAACAACAAGGGCGCTTTTCTTATCCTGATCTGACAATTTGGTCCCGAAATCAAACATTTCACTTGACTTCATTGTCCACTGCCCTAAGCCTCCAGTTACTAATGTGGCTTCTACTTTTGATAATCGATAAGCCATAGTAGAACCTTCCTCAGGCATCATGCGAATGAATAGCCTATCCGTATCCTTGGAAATGCCTTTTTCTAAGTCCACCTCACCAGATGCTGTAAAAAATCTGATATCTGGCTGATCTTCATTTAAGATATTGGGTAATGTAGAAAATGAAGTGAGAAATAGAGCGGTAGCCATTGCTGCCAGAACTATTCCAGCACGAATGAAACTAGTTTTTGAGTGAGTTTTACTTTTTTCCATCATATTAAATCGTTGTTTTAAACTTGTTTGGTTACTTAAATAATTCACTGACTTGAAGGAAATTCCGGTTCTTGCCTTGAAGAGTAAATCCTGATATGCCAGCTTATCGTATCCTTTGATGGAGATTACAAAATCATCAGCTAAAAATTCATGAGCTGCTTTTACGTCTTTTTGAATTAGCCATATGACTGGATTAAACCAAAAAAGGATAGTGAGTATTTCTAATAGCATTGCATCTACAGAATGCATTTGGTCTTTGTGATATTTTTCGTGCAGAATGATTGGAGCTAGACCTGACTTTTCTGCGTCGCCTTTTTTAATGAATAAGTAATTGAAGAAGGAAAATGGAGAGATTTCAGCTTCTGATTCTACAAGAACGAAACCCCACTTTTTACTTTTTCTAGATTGCAAATAGAGACGTGCGATTCCTATCAATCCAGCAAGAAAACGAATAGAAAAAATGAAGACTCCAACGAAATAAACAATCATCCATGTATTCCAGCCCTTTTCAGTGGAGATAGTGAGATCGGTTTGCAGATCACTGGCGCTTTGAATTGCTTGTTGAAAGGCCGCCGGATAATCCTTCGAAGAACCAACATCAAAAGTTGGAACAAGAAGATAGCTTGCACAAAAAATTGCAATGCAAAGACCCATAAATCTTTTCATTTGATGGTTGCTTTCTCTGATTATAACCACTCGGTAGAGCAGATAAAATAGACATAGCGCAAGATTAGATTGTATTAAATAGCTTTCCATTATTCAGATTTATTCTTCTCAATTTGATTTTTGAAGTGCTCAATAAGATCCTCCATGTCTTCGGTACTTAATTCTTCATCTGTGCCAAAAGCAGAAACCATGCTTTTGAATGAATCAGAGAAATATCGCTTTACGAAGGACCGCATATACTTCTTTGTATAATCCTCTTCTTTGATTAGAGGATAATATTCGTTGGTATTAGCGATAGGACGTCGACCTAAGAACCCTTTCTTTTCCAATATTTTAATAATTGTAGCGACGGTTGTATATGCTGGTTTTGGTTCATCATATCCATTCACAACATCCCTAATCAATCCTCTTTCTAATGACCAAAGGATTTTCATTGCCTTCTCTTCTGCTTTTGTAAGATTTTCCATTTGAAATGTCTTGTACGTTAACTAACTACTAAGGGTTTAGTAAAACTACTAAAAAATTAGTAGAAATTAAAAATAGTGTTTAAAAGAGGCAATTACCGTCTATAAACTATGCGTTGATCCAATTCATATTTTTCATTAGAATTAAGAATCAAAGAGATATTTTGATTTTTAAGAAAATTCGATCATCATGAGGAACATTCTTTTTCTAATTCTATCGATTCCATTTTTTGGGTTTTCACAGACCAAAAAGGAACTTGATCATGACGCTTATAATGAATGGAGAAGGGTTGAAAAGAGCTTGATAAGTAACAATGGCAAGCATATAGCTTATACCCTCAAACCAAACGGAATAGGAAATGAAACTTTGATGCTGCATGACTTTGATGGAAATGTTATCCTTAATCATGAAAGGTCATATAATCCATCATTTTCAAATAACTCTGAGTATTTAATATTTAAAGTTGCTCCTGACTTTGAAAATGTTCGCGCCCTAAAAAGATCTAAGACTAAGAAAGCCGATATGCCTAAGGATACCCTT
The DNA here is from genome assembly GCA_964634415.1 of uncultured Roseivirgaceae bacterium. Lineage (GTDB taxonomy): Bacteria > Bacteroidota > Bacteroidia > Cytophagales > Cyclobacteriaceae > Ekhidna. Next base: position 4,677 of record CAZWLS010000045.1, read on the forward strand.
GCGATTTATTCTTTGGCGGATAAATCGTTAGTAAAGGTAGCAGGGTTGAAATCATTCAAAGTCCCGGAAGAATGGGATGACTACCTGGTGTATTTATATGAACCTGAGCCTGATACTGCCAATAAGAAAGCAAAAAAATTTAGTAAGGAGAATGGCTATAAGTTGATGTTACTCGACCTTAAAAATGGAACGGAATACACATTTTCATATGTCTTAGATTATCAAATATCAAAAGAAGCTCCGGGGCTTGCCTTGACAACTTCAGGCAACGATAGTACCATCCATACTGGGGTTTATCAGTTTGACTTCAACAGCAAAGCCTTTGAACCCATTTATAGATCTAAAGGTGAATACTATCAACTGGCTTGGGATAACACTGGTCGTCAGTTAACATTTATTTCGGATACGGATACGACTAAATCATTAGAAAGAGATTTCCATCTGCACTACTTTAAAACTAATTGGGATAGCAGCAAAACAATTTTAAATAACAAAAGTCTGAATGATTTGATTGTGAATAAGGACTTCAAATCATATTTCTCTGATTCTGGAAGACGATTGTTTTTTGAGGTAAAAGAGCTTCCAATTATACAAGATACATCACTCCTTGATGAGGAAATTGTCAATGTTGAAGTTTGGAATTCGAATGATCAGCGACTTTTTACGCAACAGGAGAATCAATTGAAGGATGATTTAAAGTTTGGATACTTAAGTTATTATGATACTGAAAGTGACAATACCTTACAACTGGGCGGGCCAGAGTATTCGCGAGTTATTATCAGTGATCAAGGGGATGGCAATACAGCCCTGGCACTCAGCAACTATAACTACAGAAAGCTGATTACTTGGGAGGGATATACGCTAAATGACATGTATAGGGTAAATCTCAGTAACGGTCAAAAAACGAAAATTTTAGAAGCGGTAAGAGGATCCGTCTCACTTTCGCCAAATGGCCAGTATGCACTATGGTATAACAATAGCGATTCTGCTTGGTTCGCATATGATTTTGGTGACAATCAGACTAGGCAATTGACTACAAATAAGGATGTGCCATTCTTCAATGAGATTCACGATACACCGTCAGACCCTTGGCCATATGGAGTGATGAGTTGGACAAAAAATGATGATGGTGTTTTAATCTACGATCGATATGATATATGGGAAATTGACCCTAAAATGAAAGTTGCTCCAAAGAAGATTACACCAGATGGTAGAAGCAAGGGTATCACTTACAGATATGTGAAACTAGATTCTGAAGAACGATTTATAGAAAAGGGTCAGGATCTATTGTTTATCGGATTTGATAAAGCGACAAAAGACGAATCACTGTATTCTTTCAATTATGGGAGAAACAAATCGAAGCTGCTAACCAAAGGAAACTATCAGTATGACTCATTCTTGAAGTCAAGAGATGCTGACAATGTAATTTTCACGAAAGAGAATTTTAGCACCTTTCCAGATATACTCGCCTCTAATCTAAGTTTTAGCTCAATACGAAAGGTTAGTGATATTAATCCACAACAAGAAGAATATAAATGGGGAACAATCGAATTGGTTTATTGGAACTCCCTGGATGGAGAAAAAATGGAAGGGATGCTTGTTAAACCTGAAGGGTTTGATCCTTCTAAGAAATATCCTATGATAGTTAACTTCTATGAGAAAAGTTCTGATAGGCTAAATTCACATCGAGATCCATTTCCAGGAAGGTCTACAATAACTTATAGTTTTTACGCCTCAAGAGGATATATCATCTTTAATCCAAACGTAAATTATAAGACCGGTTATCCTGGGGAAGATGCGTTTAACTGTGTCATTCCAGGAGTTACTTCCCTAATAGAAAAAGGGTTTGTAGATGAAGATAATATCGGTGTTCAAGGCCATAGTTGGGGCGGTTACCAGATAGCTCATTTAATCAATGAAACCAATATTTTTAAATGCGCTGAATCAGGGGCACCAGTTGTCAATATGATTAGTGCATATGGAGGAATTCGATGGGGCTCCGGACTTAGTAGAATGTTTCAATATGAGCGTACTCAAAGTAGAATTGGAGGGTCATTATGGGAATATCCACTTAGATATGTAGAAAATTCACCAATTTTCTTCGTGGATAAAGTCCAAACACCTGTTTTGATCATGCATAATGATGAAGATGGGGCAGTACCTTGGTATCAAGGAATTGAATATTTTGGTGCCTTGAGGAGGCTTGGAAAACCTGCTTGGCTACTGAATTACCGGGGAGAACCTCACTGGCCAGTCAAAGTGCAGAATAGAATTGATTTTAACATCCGATTGGCTCAATTTTTTGATTACTATTTGAAAGGAGCACCGATGCCAAAGTGGATGCGTGATGGTGTACCGGCTACTGAGTTAGGAATCAATCAAGGCTATGAGCTATTAAATGATGATTAAGTCTTAAGAATAGCATAGGTATATTGGTTTGATATCACTTTATTTTTAATTACAGCGTTCTTAGCAATAGATTCTAGTCGATATCCATTTTTCTCCAGTACCCTCATAGATGCTTTGTTGTGTTCAAATACACTTGCGAAGATTCTTTCAAGGGGTAATTCGCGAAAGCCAAAATCGGTTATCAGCTTGACTGCTTGGCTAGCTATTCCTTTACCCCAAAAAGGCTCACCTATCCAATACCCAATCTCTGCGCTTAGTCGATAGACATCCTTTAATTGTTCAAGGCTAATAACCCCACAGAATTCATTTTTAAAGACTATTGCAAATATGTTCGAGTCTGGTTTTGAAGAGTGCGCAATAAACTCTTGTGCATCGATTTTTGAATATGGGAATGGAACATAATCCCGTAGGTTATCCCAAACATTTTTATTGTTTAATAAAAAGGAAATTCGTTCGGCATCATCAACTACTAAAGACCTTAATCTAATATCTTCAGGGTTGATACTCATTTAATTCTTAACCTCACCTCCACCAAACATTGTGAATCCTTTTATATGAACTGTGGTATCTGATGAACTGACCACATTTTTTCTCGAGTCACTAAAACCTCCAAAAATTGCAGTTGCATCCATATTTACTTTCCAATCTTCTGGAAGCATGAGTTCTACTCCCCCGAACATGCAAAATATCTCGATCACAGCCCCATCCTGAGCATGAGAACCCCGTAGATCTATCTCCGACCCTCCAAAAATGCATGTGATTTTACCTCCTTTAAGGCTCTCAGAAACATATTTACGCTCAGTCCCACCAAAAATGGCAATCTCATCAAAGTAGTTGTCATCAGTCTCAGAAATATTTTTAGGGGCTGGTCGCTTTCTAAAAATGAATGACAAACCAATAACAATCAGTATCAATGGCCACATCTCACCGATGCTTACAATGCGATAATGATGGAGGTAAAATATTGCAGCGAGTCCAAAAAATACCAATGCAGATCTCCCACTACCAGATATTAAGTTTATAACTCCAAGTACAACAAATATTGCCGGCCATGAAAACAAGTAGTACGGGATGTAAACATCGAACCCTAAGTTGTCAAGAAGAAATACGGCACCGATTAAAACGAGGATAATACCTACAACAGCTCGTTTATTATTGGATGAAGCCATGCGTTATTTATATCTATGAATTGCAAAAGGTATCAGCTACCAAAGAATAGCAGCAGATACCTATGTAATTAACGCATTTATAACTAATTAAACCATCCAAATAGTAATGAAATGCCAAATGTCGGTCCATCGAAATCTCCTGGATCAAAGTATGCATTATCTACACCTATTGTTTTTTGATATCCTACAGAAGCGTTGATCTTGAACCAATATGCAATATTGGCCTCACCAAAGAATTGAGGGTTGAAAACAAAGACATCATCTTCACCTATTTCTTCATTTGTTCCTCTATTCTTAGTTGATATGCTTCCCCAGCCAAGTTTCGTATCTACTCCCATATGCAATAGATCATCTGGTTTAATAACATAACCAAGCCAGAATCCTCCATGACCAAAACTTGAAGTAAGATCGTCCCCTCCTTGAGAGAATTCATGATTTCCAGTCAAACCAAGTCCATATCCACCTATAAAGAAGGTGTTGTCGAACAGAACGGCACCACCACCGCCAGTCATGGTAGATAGGTCACCATCTATTGGCATGAATGAAAAAATGACTCCACCAAAACCAGATATGTCTTCAGGGTCATTTCCGATAAGTGTCTTCGGGCGCTCTCGTTGTGCAAGCGTGCACATTGAAGCAAAGAGTAGTAATGTGTAAAATGTCCTTTTCATGAGTTTAATCTTATTTTTTCGAAAATTATGAGTTCAGATTAATTCAAAGACATAAAAAATGATGGAATGTTTCTTTAGGTAGATGAATTGTTAAATTGTTTTAAATCAGTCAAAATGACGCCCTAATAGTAAAAGAATCAGTCATAGTGGCACGTTTATATTCTAATTATCATTTGGAACAGGTTTTGTCTCCGGATAAGAAAGAGCTGAAGATATGAGAGTAGATAAAGAAGCAAGCAAGAGGTTAGCTGAAACAGCCAATGTTGTGAATAGCATAAATGGAGGAACTATTTATCCAACATTTATTACATCAACTGAAAAAGATCATTATAGGCTTGAAGTGAGTGTGCCCACTGTCAATCATGACGATATTAAGGTAGAAGTAAATGGAAGTGATCTTATGGTATATCAAAATGTACATGTCAATTCCTATACATTACCGAACTTATTGGGGATGATTAAAATTTCAGCAGATGTTGAGATTGAAAATATTTATGCTGAGTTTGAAGAAGATATTTTAGTCATCATAATGCCATTCAGTGAGATGACCGGGGGTTTCCAAAAGGAAATAGATATATACAAGCATTAATTTCTATTATCCGGTCTTTTTACCATTCCTATTAAATTAGGCGTATATAGGACGACCTGCATGCAAATTCAAGACATCAATAACTATTTTGGAGACATGGATCTTTTCCTGATGGATTTGGTACTGAAAGGCACTATCTCATTTCCAGGCAAAGTGCTAGACGTTGGATGTGGTGAGGGTCGAAACGGGATTTATTTTATTCAAAATGGATACGAATATCTTGGATTGGATATTGATCGTTCCAAACTTTCTTTGATTCAATATTTGTCGCAAAATCTTTCAGATTCAAAAGCAAAATTTGAAAATGTTGATTTAAGAGACTCAGAATTACAAGGCAAATTCGATTTGATAATTTGTAGTAGAGTGCTTCATTTTGCAAAATCTGAAGAAGATTTAAAAGAGATGTGGCGTATACTAAATATGTCTTTAAAAACAGACGGCATTCTCTACATTTCTATGGACTCAATTGTTGATACCACTATTGGCCGGAACCTTGAGAATGGTTTAGTTGAATTTCCAGATAAAAAAGTTCGTTTTGCACTCACAAGTGAGATCTATCAAGACCTAAAAAAAGGGTTCAAAGAAATTGAACCCTTAAGAACATTGGTGCATCAAAATATGCATGCACAAAGTTTTATGTGTCTTAAAAAAATTTAAACGACTCCTTGAGCAATCATTGCATCCGCAACTTTTACAAACCCGGCGATATTCGCTCCCTTAACATAGTCTACATAATCTTTGCTGACCTCACCATGAGCCACACAATTTTCATGAATATCCCTCATTATTCCCCTTAGTTTTTGATCAACCTCATCTCTGGTCCATGAAATTCTCAAAGAATTTTGGGACATTTCTAACCCAGAAGTTGCAACTCCGCCAGCATTTGAAGCTTTACCAGGACTGAACATTAATTTCTTCGACTTAATCAGTTCTACTGCATCTGCAGTAGTAGGCATATTGGCACCTTCAAATACACCAATGCAGCCGTTGGAGATCAACAATTTGGCATCCTCAAGAGGTAGCTCATTCTGAGTAGCACATGGATAGGCCAAATCGCATTTGATGGTCCATGGTGTTTCATCTGGTCTGAAAGTGGCACTACTAAATTTATCAGCGTACTCACTGATCCTGCCTCTTTTTACATTTTTTAGTTCTTTGATATATGCTAGCTTCTCTTCATCAATTCCATCTTTATCATAGATGGAGCCACCTGAGTCAGAGACACTCACTACTTTGGCGCCATTTTGAATAAGCTTCTCTATTGCAAATTGAGCAACATTTCCCGAACCTGACACCGTACAGATTTTACCTTCCAAACTGTCACCCTTATGCTTTAGAACTTCATCACTGAAATACACACAACCATACCCTGTTGCTTCTGGTCTAATCAAAGAGCCTCCATATTGAAGGCCTTTTCCTGTTAAGACCCCAATAAACTCTCCTTGCACTCTTTTATATTGTCCAAATAGATATCCTATTTCTCTAGCCCCTACACCAATATCACCTGCAGGAACGTCGGTAAATTGGCCGATATACTTACTAAGCTCTGTCATAAAACTTTGACAGAATCTCATGACTTCATTATCACTTTTACCTTTCGGATCAAAATCAGAGCCCCCTTTACCTCCACCCATCGGTAGTGTCGTTAGACTATTCTTGAAAACCTGTTCGAAGGCCAAAAATTTCAGAATACTAAGATTAACTGTTGGATGAAACCTTAAGCCGCCTTTGTAAGGCCCAATAGCAGAATTCATTTGAATCCTATAGCCCCTATTAATCTGCACTTCCCCCTTATCATTTAGCCATGGAACTCGAAACATAAATACTCTTTCAGGCTCGCACATGGCCTCCAGGATATTTGCATTTTTATACTTAGGCTTATCCGCAATAAACGGAACTATGGTCTCTGCAACCTCTACTACAGCTTGTAAAAATTCAGACTCATTAGGATTTTTAGCAGCAATTTTTTCTATGAATTGTGCGATTTCGTTGGAGTGATTAGCCATTGGATATAGTTGTTTTGATGAATTGAATTTAGGGGTTTTTTATCTATTCGTCTTCAGTAAAATGATGGAATATTACGAAAGTTTAATGTTTCGACAGATTAAGTTCATCGAAATACAATATTAAACTAAAACCCCACTAATAGTGGGAACGTAAATTAGGTTGAATATAAACCACAGTATTATGAATTATTTAAGATTGGATACTGAGATTCTATCTTCTGTACAAAACTTGAATGGTCATCAAAAAAGCGATGTTCTTGATTTTATCAAGAATATTGAGCCTACAAGTCACAATACAAGGCTATACAGGCGAAGAGCCATGAAAGAGATTAGAGAAGCATTAAAGAAATCTTAATCCTCGGACAGAACGATCACCATATCGTTCTCTGCTAAAACAAATTCATCCGATTTCTTAGGATTCAATACAACCCCGTATTGATCATCGGCATCTCTTGCTTTACTAATTACACGATAGCCGATAGCAACTTCATTTTTTCTAGCTGCTGATTCAAGAATTGTATAGAAATTCATTTTCATACCAGGCTGAACGTATTCGATAGCGGGCTTAATATAAATTTCAGATCCATCTGCATCGAAAAGGTCTTCAAAAACTCGCATTAAGTCTTTATTTTCAGATACCTGGCTCATCAATAAACTGATCAGTTTGTCACTTACGATAAAGTCATCTGCACTTGTAATATCTGCCAACTGCCTGTTTCTGATATCAAGCATCTCACTCACGATCTTGTACTTACTTCCTTTGATCTCTGTGAAATTTCTTAAGTGAAGCAAGGTGATGAGTGTTTGCGCATCTGCTTCCTGAATTGGGAAATAGTTTTGATAACAAAGCAAAATGATGTAGTCATATTGCTCTAGCCCCATTGACTCTAAAGTTTCCCGACCAGTGGTGTCTTGAAGTTCGAAATCAATAGTGATATTTTTAACTCTTTCTTTAAGTCTATTGATTGTCTTTTCAGCATCTGGGAATTTTGAAACTACCCTAACTTCAGATCCTTTTGGAACATAATTATCAAGCTCTCTTATGATATACCTAGCACGGTTGTTCCAACCAACTATTAAAAGCTTTTCGCTGTCTTGAGGCTCTGGCTCAGTATATACAATGTTACTTTCATGAGGATCTACGGGGTTTGAGTTTGGAATTAGTGTATCATCATCTTCTGTAATACCAATTACTTTGTCTCCCTTGCTGAATACAGTGTCCATTGGAGGGTTAATAGCAACGTGTCCGTCTGCAAATTGAATACCCATAATCGCAGAGTCTTCATAGGCAAAAAGTAGATCTCTGAAAGATTTACCAACCAATGAAGGTGCATCTTCAAAATAAATTTCGTCACCATCGAAATCCATTAGGTCTTGATAAACAACACTCAAACCAGATTGTCTACTGGTTTGAACCATGATTTTTGAAATGATTTCATCAGACAATATCAACTCTACTTCGTCTTTACCAACCATTTTGGCAACATCGAAGTTTTTCTTGTCTTCCATCTCTGCCGTAATGTGATAAGGTCTTTCATCAGCATTCCCACGTAATTTTTCTCGTTTCGGATCTGTAACAATCGCAACAATTGTTTTGATTATTTGGCTATCAGAATTTTCATTTTCTTTATCTAGAATGATGATAGACTTAGCATCAAACGGGTTAGCAATTTTCAAATCATGTACGTCTATCGGATTCCCCGTTCGACAGATTACCTGCGTATTGCCGGTATTTCCAACTTTATCTTTGATCTCATCCTCCATCAGCACTTTATCCATATCCGCCAGGATAACAATTACCCCTCTTTTTTGATTTTCATTGGCCTCGACAATCTCAGGAATAATTGTAAATATTTTTGAAGACCATCCCAAAATGAGAACATGATCTTTTTCTATAACGAATGAACGTCCTTTCCTTAAAACTTCTAGTTTGGTAAGAATACCATTAGACACCAGACCGATGAGCGTCGAAATAATCACTAGACCTATTACGGTCGTCATCAACATGAACAGCCTAAACGGCCAATTCTCATCATGATTCCCCAGTACTCCGGGATCCAAAGCATGAGTAAGATTCACCCAAAACGATTCGAAGATGTTAAAATTTGACTCATGATCAGGATGCAGCCCGAGAAGCAACAAAGAGGCACCGAATAGTATAATTACTACCACAGTAATAACTCCAAGACCTTTGATCATTGAGATTGTTCCCTGAGAAACAAAACTGTCAAATCGGTATTTTACCTTATCCGAAAAGGAAATATTTTTCATGTGTCTTTATCTGTTTTTTGTTGCCTTTTTAGTCATATGCCTTTTGGCAATCAAAATCAAATTATAAATTGTTCCAAGCGACTTACTTTTCTTCAAAAAAAGAATATCCTCAGATGCTAGCAGCAAAAGTACTCCTAAAATAGTGCAAAATAATGACTGATTGGGATTTAGCTGCAAAATGCGAAGTGTCAATAATTTGACACAAAAAAATTAGCAGTATTTTTAAAGTACCCGTAATATGCTGTTATGAAGAAATTATTCCATGTTACACTAGCTACATTATTGCTTGCTTCGTGTAACCCGACAACACTCAGATTTTCATTCATTTATAACAATGAAGGTCCTAATAAGGAGATTGCAACGAAAATGAAAGACCTTCTTGAAAGCGAATTCAATGTTGAAATCATGCTAATAGAGGGCATGAATACAAATGCCAATTTAGATAGTTTAATTAATGATCAGATTGATATCGCACTTGTTGAAAACTATGTAAACTATCAAGATGGCCTTAATTCAGCCTTTTCTGTGTATTCGGAGGTACTCCATATTCTCTCAAAAGATCACATTGATAATAGCTCATTTGAGTCAGTAATGTACAGTGGGCCACTATACATAGGTCGTGAAGGTTCTCCGACGTATAATCTGATGATGGACTTATGGGATTACTACGGACTAGATTTCTCAAGGCCAGTAGTCACTTTTGATATGAATGAGGCAGATGTTATCGTAGAGCTTACTAATCTTTTCTCCAAGAAGCATCTAGATGATTACAAAGGATTTAAGCTATTCTCTTTTGACGATGCTGGTAATTTAAGTGATGCTTCTACTGTACAAGGTATCACATTAAAGTATCCTCGACTCTCACCATTCATCATTCCTGAGAATTCATATTGGACTTTTACTGATAAGCCAATTGTCACACTCTCTGTTGATTTGGTAATGATGGTCCGTTCTAAGATGGGAGAAGTGGCAGTCAATGATTTCACAAAAACAATGCTTAGAAACCGTCAAATTTTTACATCCATCGATCCATTACTGTTTGATGGAATGAAAGAAGATTTTGATCAAGCGAAGTTGAATATACCATTACATGAGGGCGCGCGTATTTTTCTAGATAGAGAGGAACCTAGTTTTATTGAGCGTTATGCAGAACTTGGAGGGGTAATATTATCAATCATTATTGCTCTGTGGAGTGGTATAGTATCCTTAACTAAGTGGCAGGCTCAGAAGAAAAAAGATAAAATCGATGAGTTCTATGAGGACTTAATGAATATAAAAAATGGTATTTCGAGGATTGATACTGTTGCAGAAGGAATGAAGCGCGTAAAGCGAGTTCAACTCTCTCAAAACAAAGCATTTGAGATGTTGATTGCTGAAAAATTGGTGGCTAATGATAGCTTTAGAATCTACATGGAGCTATCGAAAGAGACCATCAATGAGCTACGTGGAAAAATGCGAATTTTGAAATCTAAACAGGAGCGCGCAACTTCTTAAAAATGAAACTTTTATCACTAATTGTTCATGCTTTAGCTTTTATGCAAAATCGAGCCTAAATTCGCTCTCAAATTCAGAGTGAGCATTCATGGGTCTTTTCGATTTTTTCCAGAGCGACATAGCTATTGATTTAGGTACCGCAAACACACTAATTATCAGTAAGGATAAGGTTGTAGTTGATGAACCTTCAATTATTGCAATTGACAAAAACACAAACAAAGTCTTAGCAATTGGCAGAGATGCCATGCAAATGCACGAAAAGACTCACGAAAACATTAAGACTATTCGGCCGCTCAAAGATGGGGTAATTGCAGATTTCCACGCAGCAGAGCATATGATTCGAGGGATGATCAAAATGATGGATAAAGGTAAAAAGAGCTTTTTACCAGCTTCTCATCGAATGATTATTTGTATTCCTTCAGGTATTACAGAAGTTGAAAAAAGAGCTGTTCGAGATTCCGCAGAGCACGCCGGAGCAAAAGAAGTTTACATGATACATGAACCTATTGCCGCGGCAGTAGGCATTGGAATAGATATTGATCAACCTGTTGGAAGCATGGTTGTAGATATCGGGGGAGGTACTACTGAAATTGCTGTAATTGCTTTAAGCGGGATTGTCTGTGATCAGTCTATTCGCGTTGCAGGAGATTCTTTCAACAAGGATATTCTTGATTACATGAGAAGACAACACAACCTCCTAATTGGTGAAAGAACTGCGGAAAAAGTGAAAATAGAGGTAGGTTCTGCTCTGACTGAACTTGAAGAAGATGCTCCAGAGGATTTTGAGATTAGGGGTAGAGACTTGATGACTGGTATTCCAAAAGTTATCAAGATTTCATATTCTGAAATTGCCTTTGCTATTGACAAATCGGTATCCAAAATTGAAGAGGCCGTGCTTAAGGCCTTAGAGATTTCTCCACCAGAGCTTTCTGCAGATATTTATGACAATGGGATCTACCTAACAGGTGGTGGAGCAATGCTACGAGGCTTGGACAAAAGATTGGCAATGAAGACAAAACTTCCTATTCACATTGCAGAAGATCCATTGAGAGCTGTTGTTAGAGGAACAGGAGCTGCTCTTAAGAGTCTAAATCAGTATAAAGCGGTATTGATGACCTAAGAAGTGAATGCAAAGGCTTTTAGATTTCCTTTATCAACAGAGAGAAGTAGCCGTATTCATAGGCTTGGAAATCGTGAGTGCGTGGCTTCTTGTCAATTTTAATAATAGATACAACGCTTCCTTTCTTAATTCCAGCAATGAAGTATCAGCATCTGTTACTCAGACATCAAATGATGTAAGCGATTACTTTAAACTGACAGATATCAACGAACAGTTAATGTTGGAAAATGCTAGACTTCAACAAGAACTTCGACTATTGAGGACGGACAAGTCCACCTTTATTGATACAGTAGATCAATATCAGGTAATTGGAGCCAGAGTCATTAATAACACGTTTGATAGAAGTGCAAACTTCATAACAATTTCAGCGGGCAGAAAAGACAGCATAAAGGTTGGTATGGGTGTTATCTCATCGTTTGGCGTGGTAGGTCAAGTGAAATCTGTTACTAATAATTTTGCAACGATTTATTCTTTGCTCCATCCGAAACTTCTTGTTTCTTCTATGCTGAAAAGGACGGATACTAAATGTACCGTTCAATGGGATCAAGAAACGTATGATAGGGCGAGTGTGAAGTATATTCCTAGACATATCAAATTACAAGAAGGAGACTCTATTGTGACTTCTGGGTTTAACTCCGTATTTCCTGATAATATTCTTGTAGGAGTTGTTGATGAACTAAATTTAGAAGAGCACATGACCTTTTACGAGGCTAAGTTGAAGCTAGCAACGGACTTCACCAGCTTGTACCATGTGTTTGTAATTAATGACTTGCTTAAATCAGAAAAAGACTCGCTGGAACTGCCATGACCAGAATTAGTATAAAAGAACAGATTTTAAACCTAATCCTGCTTTTGTTGGTGCAATTACCATTGGTTCATCGCGTAACGCTTCTTGATAAGGCTTTTGGTTTCTTTTACATAGGATTTTTATTGCTTTTGCCAAGGACATTGAGTCGATCATACTTGATGATTATTGCTTTTTTTTCTGGACTTCTTGTAGATGTATTTTCTGATACCCCAGGTATTCATGCCTCGGCTTCAGTATTTATAATGTTTATCAGAAATTTTTGGCTGAATGTTGTTAATGATGA
>CAZWLS010000046.1:0-17467 GCA_964634415.1 uncultured Roseivirgaceae bacterium
ATCAACATAAGAAAAGCAAAAAGTCAAATTCAAGATGTAATGAAAAAAGCTGATAATGACGAAATCAGCGAGCTTGGTAAAGCAATCATTAAGGATATGACGGAGATTGAAAAAGCATTGTATCAGACAAAGAATGAAAGTGGCCAAGACCCACTTAATTTCCCAATTCGCTTGAATAATAAGTTGGGACATTTAGCATCTCTATCAGGAGTGGGTAGCTATAGACCAACAGATTCATCTTTGGAATTTTACAATGAGGTGACAGCTAAAATTGACGAACAGCTCAAAATGTTGAGCGACATCCTAGATTCAAGAATCAAGGAATTCAATCAAAAGGTGAAAGACGCTCAAGTTGATGCTGTTAAACTGGATGACTAACAATAAATGAAAGCACTTAAAAACAGTATCCTCATTCTCGCACTATCAGGAATGTTATTCATGTATGGCTGCAGTTCAGACGATGGCGGAAGCTTGCCATCACAATTGATAATAAACTTTCCTGAGAATTATGTCTCTGATACGCAGATAGGTCATGTATATCTCACTGATGAGTCTGGGGATATTGTTTCTGAAGGTGTTATTCAAAACAATAGTCAACTTGTATTGGAAGCTGATTTTGGTTTGAGTGGGAAACGATTTGATCTTACTTTTTTTAGAGAAATAACTTTTCAGACTGGATTTGTATCTAAAACCTATAGTACGTTCATCAATGCTGAAGCGGGTAAACTAGACTTCTCCGATTCAGAACCAACGATCACGACTGGTACAGCCACAATTCAAATCAATAATACAGGGAGTGCGCTGAGTGGTATAAATAGACTATGCTGTTATTCCGGATCTGCAACTATTAGTACTAACGAGACAACTATTAATGTTGATTTGCGAGAGGGTAATAACGTTTATCTTCTTCTTCAAAATGAAACTGAAACTTTCAAAAGATATTATCTTGAAAGAGGAGTTAGTAACAATTTCAGCATAGAATTGGAATATTCTGAAATGCCTATGGTTGCCAATCCATATGAAATCTCTTTTCCTGATGATGAAATTTTCACAAGCACTGTAAAAGGCTATATCGAAGGCGAATCCAAAGAAAATGAATTTACGATTTCAAGAGCATCAGGCACAACTATTCCAGGACAAAATGTTCAACATTTTATACCAGAGAATACATTCGTAATCAGCTATGTTGACAATAGCTTAATTACAACACCTAATACGTACCGGGTTCGAGAGGAAACAAATTCTATTGATGAAGTTTTTAGCATACCTTCTTTGGATTTCAACATAGTTAATTCAGATCCTGCCAATATGGAAATTAGTACCACAAGTGATTATTCCTTATTTAACTTTAGCTTTAGCAATTCTAGTAGTGAATTGGGTGTGAATTGGGTACTTGCGGGAAGATCTGATGACATAGCGAATATTGGCATACCAGAAGCCATAGTAGATAGACTTGAACAGGAAATAGGTGGATTTAGCTTACAGGATTTAGAGGTCCGCTTTGGAAATTTATTCAAATATTCTGATGAGCCAACGTTTGAGGAATTGTATGAAGGAAGGGAATATCAAAAAATAGAATCGCTTTCGAGGAATTTAAGGTAAAACTCGGCTCGAAAAAATAATAAGAGGGGTGTAATAAACACCCCTTTTTTTATACCTACTCTGTAAAACATTATTGAGATGGTACAATCTATCAATATTAGAAAGATCTTATTTCTTCTTCCTCCTGCAATCATAGTTGGCTGTATTCTTTTAACACAGTCACCTATTTTCATTAATGACCCTTCTCAATTTTCAGGGGCAATCACGTTTGATTTACTTATCACATCCCCTATCGTTTACTTTCTAATCATTCGGAAAAGTAATATTCCTAAAACCACAATCGTACCTGTATTCATTCTAGGCATCGTTGTCGCTTCATCCATTCTTCCAACAGAACACCAAACACATGTTACTCTTGTTAGAACTTGGTTTCTACCTGTTCTCGAACTTGGTATAGTTACCTATTTGGTTTACTCCATTGTTAAAGCATTTAAAAAAATCAAGCAAAACCGCTTAGAAACGCCTGACTTCTTTATTGCAGCCAAAAATGCAGGCGATACCATCTTACCAAAAGGAATAAGTGCAGCACTCGCTACTGAATTATCAGTCTTTTACTATGGATTTATTCATTGGAAAAAGTGTGGTTTAAAACAAAATGAATATACCTACCACAAGACCACGAGCACTCGAATGGTGTTAGGTGTATTCGTATTCCTAATCATCATTGAAGCATTTGCTGTACATCTTGTACTTCAAAAGTGGAGTCCGCTAGCTGCTTGGATAATGACTATACTAAGCATTTATGGTTGTTTTCAAGTATTTGGCATTCTTCGCTCACTGAGTAAGCGTCCAATAACGATTACCAGTGACGCATTGAATCTTAAGTATGGATTAATGGGTAATGTAGAGATACCGCTTCATCAAATAGAAAGTGTGACTAACCAAACCAAATCTCTTGATCAAAAGGATGGCTTGATTCATTTATCTTCTTTCAAGGATATGGAAGGCAATAATGTATTGGTAGAAGTTAAAGACGAACATTACATATCCAGGTTTTATGGTTTCAAAAAGCCATTTAAAAAAATAGCTCTTTATGTAGATGAGCCTAATAAATTCATCGAGAACTTGAATTATGAAATTAGTCCATCGACTCAATCCACTCCCTAACGAGTTGGACACCCTCTTCATGGGTTTGGCTCCTGCCCAGTTCTGGCATCATTTCACCAGGCTCTAATGAAGTTATGCGATGAACTAATATGGATTGATCCGGATTACCCGGAACAATATTATATTTCAACCCTCCTGAGCCTTTGCCGGCAGCTATAGGCGGTTTATTCACACCCAACCTGTAAGGATCCGATTGAGAAGCCAATAAGTAAAGCCCAGAGTTCTTAGCAGGCCCCTCCCTGCGATGACAGTGTGCACAGTTTACTTCTAGCCATGCTCTAGCTCTTAAATCAAGGGCTTCCTTTTTGTTTGAGTAATCTGCGAGTTTGGGTAACGAAGAATCCGGGGTTGATTCCAGCCATCCTTTGTTTATCCAATTAGCCAACTGCTCTCCTCGATTCAATTGACGAACAGATGGACCAATAGGTGTCATGTTGCCATTAAGATCATGACAGCTCTTGCATTGAGGCTGAGAAGGAATGCCATAATTTATCTTTTTCACAATTCCTTCTTCGTTCTTCCACCTGATAGGTATTTGCTCCCCAAGTAGCATCCGTTCTGCATCCGTCTGATCCTCATTCCATTGGTAAACGATGGCTTCCCACCCTTGATCTTCTTTGACCAACAACCTAGTCTCCATTATTCTCCTGTCTGTAGACTGATCCAAATTCGTGTAATAGAAATTCTTAATTAACACGGTCTCTTTTGGGAAGTCTAGTACCTCTGTCTCGTGATAGGTTATATTTTGAGCTTCTGGAAGCTTAATGAATCTAGCTTTATGAGCATAGTCTGAAAAAAGCGGAGAATTAATTTCGTATGAAAACATTCTATGATTTGCAGGAATTAACTCTCTCAAAGGCTCCTTGAACAAACCCCATTCACTCAACATTTTTGGATAATCCGAAACCTCTGCTACTCCCAAGCTAACTTCTTCGAGAACAATCGGCTTCTTTTCAGGCGTAGAACAAGATATAAAAGCTAAGACGAAAAAGGCTACAACTATTCTCATTGAAAGATGGGATCTATGGTACCTTCAGCGCATTCATACATTTTCCAATCGGTCGTTCTTCCCTTAAATTCATTCTCTGCGTCAATATTTGCAAAGTTGAATTCGCCGTTATTACTTAAACACATGACAAATTCCCGATCAGGAGGAAAAATTCCATCCATTGCAAAATCGGGAAGACTGAATGTAAAGTATCGCATAAAAAGTAGTCCAAAATCATTTTCAAAAGTTGGAAACCAATGCTTATTCTTAAATTCATTGTCATGAAAATAGATCTCATTCGGATATGGATCGTAACCTTCATTGATTTGATTATTAGCTTCTTCAAGTTGACTTCCCTCCTCGGCACCTAAAGCTTCCACTAATACATAACTTGCCAATGCTGCTCCCAATGTTCGGTTGTTGTGAATACGATTATCAAAAACTTCAATTTTACGAGTTGCCATCATCATGATACCCGTCCCTTGAGGTACAACTGCCACAACATTACCCTCAGGAGCAAAATTTGAAAGGTTGTTAGATATTACATCATTATCAAACACTCGTGTTGTATGTCCACTTTGAGTTAAACCAGGCATATCGAAAATCAATATTCCTCCAGTATTATCGTGAGCATAATTACCATAGATCTCTACCCAACGGCTATTTTCACTTTCTATACCTGCAACATTATGATATACTTGATTGTTTCTAATAATCACACTATCAGATTGCCCTACATAAATGCCTGCATCGGACGAGCCAATTGCTTCACAGTTTTCAACCAACACACGTTTGCATAAAACCGGATAAAATGCATAGGCCCCATTTTCAGCTTTAGGTTCCCCGCTCCATAGAGATCTCACTTTACTGAATGTAATTCCATCCGTATCCGTGACCTTAATATTATCCCCCGGTGCATCTTGAATGGTGAAATTTTGAAAAGTAAGATTGGTACAGTTGGCAGCTCTTATACCCTCAGCTCCACTGACTTGAAGTTCGAATGACAGAATCGTATTTTCCATTCCGGCACCTTGTATGACCACATCTGACAATCCATCTAAAATGAGTGGATTCTTGAACATGAATTGCCCAGCGGGAATATCAATGGTATCTCCATCATTTGCTTGGATAATTAGCGTCTGCAAGTCTGCTTCTATCGACTTCCAGTTGATATTGACTTCCCTCTTATTAGGACTACATGCCAATACCAGAAAAGTAATTAGTAGAGTTAGGTATTTCATTGATTGAAAAGTAGGTTATATCAAAGTTAGTGGATTAAGATCATTGGTTGAAAAGCACTAAGCATCCTAAATAAACTTAAAGATTGTTACCTGATTAAACCTTTTGAACTTACCAATGTCTAACTCCGCAAATAACTAATATACCTACATGAGCTTTTTAAAAACGATCATTTCATTCTCAATTATCACTTTTTTCATCACACCTTCTTTTTCACAGACTCCAAATTACGAGCCTCTAGCAGACAGTTTTAATGTTAGCAATCCCAATGCAGTTCAGGCTATCAACATTCCTTATGGAGATTCAGATCCATCAAAACAACTCTTCCATATCTTCCTCCCCAATACAGAGGACACTTTCCCTCTAGTAATCTTCTTTCATGGTGGAGGTTTTACAGATGGCAATCCAGGCACCGTATTCAAAGATCCAGAGAGAAGAGAAACAGTGAAATATTTTTTGGAAAACAATGTAGCCTTTATCAGCCTGGGTTATCGTCTGATTGCAAAAGGAGAGCCAGACCTAGAAGGAGTCATAAAGTGCCTAAATGATTCCAAGTTAGGATTGCAATTTATTAGACACTATGCTGCCAATCTTAATATTGATCCAGATAGGATAGCTCTAATGGGATCCTCAGCAGGAGCAGGAACAAGTATGTGGCTTGGATTTCGAGACGATATGGCGGACCCTAACAATGAAGACCCTGTTTTAAGAGAATCAACGCGTGTAAATGCTGTGTTTGCCAGTGGTTCACAATCCACTTATGATCTTTATAAATGGGAAACAGATATATTCAACAACTTCGATGGTCAAGGAACAAACTTCACACTCGATAGCATTGCAGAAATTATGACATATGAAACCTCTGAAAATTTTTATGGGGGGTTAGATTCATTATATCAGATTGTCCATGATCCGGAATTAATACAATACCGTCAGGATGTGGATATGCTTCATCATTTATCTGATGATGATCCTCCATTCTATATTTTCAGTAAGAACACTGCTGATCATCCGAGCGACGATGTGCTACACCACTGGTATCATTCAAGAGAACTTTATGAAATAGCTTCCAACGCTAATCTCTCAGAAGTTAAAGCTGAAATTAAAGAATACGATCTGGATAATACCGAAGGTGAAAGCGGTAATGAATTCCTACTGAGATACCTTGTTGGAGATGTAGATCCACCTGATAATCCAATTTTGGGCATTGATGAGCTTTCTGAAGTCAAAGTATTTCCCAATCCAGCAAGCACCCATTTCTTTGTCAACCTTGACAATGATCAAGTTCAAACTGTAGAAGTAATATCGCTTTCAGGAACTGTATTAACCAGAGAAAGCAACTATGATACTTCGCAACCAATTCCTATATCAACATTAAATAAAGGCATATATCTAGTTAAAGTAATTGGTTCAAAATCAGATGTAATGAAGAGATTAGTTGTTAAGTAAAAAGATAGTCTGTAGTACTAATCCATTTCACCTTTAATTAATTCTTCTAACGTATAAACCTCACCATTTTTAATGACTATTCGAGTTGTTCTTGCATTTCGAATATCATCAAGTGGATTAGCGTTTACAATTACCATATCTGCTAGTTTACCAACTTCTATAGACCCTAAATCATCTTGAGCATTAAGGGCAATTGCATTATTTAAGGTAGCTGTTCTAATTATCTCTAATGGTGTTAATCCAGCATCCTGATAATTCTCAAGCTCAGTATGTAATCCAAATCCTTGAGGAATAATTGGAGCGTCTGTCCCTGCAACAACTAAACCTCCTTTTTCATGAATATCTTTCACCATTTGCAAGACATTATTATAAAGCTTCTCATAGGTCTCCCTATCGCTCTGAATTTGATCTGCTGAAGCGCTAATACTTGCCAGATACCTCAATTCAGCTAATTCCTGCAATCTAGGATCATCCATGGTTGATGGGTCTCGTGCGATTACATATTGATAGCCTAGATAAATAGCAGTTGTAGGTGTAAACCACATTCCTGATTTCGCGATAAGATCTGTAACATCGGAATAAGCTTTTCGTGTCTCCGACAGCTTGGCTGAATAGCCTCGCCTACTTGTGCCCTTGATATGCTCCACTCCATCGATATTGAATCCTACAGCTGGATAAAGCTCATGAGAGGTAACAGGTATTCCAATTCGGTGAGCGCCTTCTACTACCCTCTGCTGCAGTAAATCAGGAAGCCGTACATAGGTTTTAATTAGATCGTAATCTAACACCTCGGCCCTTTTTAACTCTTGATCTACTTGCTCCTCCGACAATGTAGTTGAAGCACCTCCATAAAAAATCCTACTACCATCGATAGGACTTCCTGTAAAATACATCCTAGGCCCAATAGCTTTGCCTGATTGAATAGCCTCGCGACGATTAAGTGCATCATAAGGATCTCCAGAAGGATTTCTGTTGGAAGTAATTCCCCATGACAGCCAAGTTCGGCCAAGTTTCTCTCCATCCCCACTTCCTTCATGCACGTGAATATCTATTAAACCAGGCATAACAAATGCGTCAGAAGCATCAATCTTTCGATCGGCCACTCTACTATCATCATGAGGCTCAATCAAAACTATCCGGTGGCCATCAATGAGTATATCAATATCCTTTCTCAAAGTATCGCTTACAGCATCGATCAAACCACCTGCATGGATTAGCATTGTGCCTTTTGGATGTTTCCTAGTCCAACTTAAATCAACAGGAATCAAACTGGAAACCTTGTTTTCAACATCATAAACCTTTAATTCATCAGTTGCCATGTAGAGTATTCTTTTTGAATCAGCAGTCCATGTTGGAGCATCAGCTAACTCCTCAGTAAGACGAATTGGGTCTCCGTTCGCATTTCCATACTCATCTACTGGTAAGATCCACAAACTTCCTCTTGAAATCATAGCCATAAACTTGCCATCGGGAGACCAAACTGGACCGTCATTATTTCTGACACCAAAAGACCAGTGTTCCGGAGCTTTTTGCGCTCTCTGACGTTTTCCATCAACAGAATATAGCATGATCCTATTTACGCCCTCACGATAAAGAGATGAATAAGGTGCTAAAACAGAAAGTGCGATAATCTTGCCATCCGCAGACCATGAGGGACTACCTACACTGCTGCCTATTCGAGGGGCTACTTCACTTTGATTACCTGTTTTTAAATCTAATACACTAAGTTTTCCAAATCGAGGTCCAAAGCTTTGTGCTAATGCAATGGATTGACCATCTGGTGACCATGCCATGCCTGATATACTTCCTCCAGTACTTAAAACTTTCTTCAAATCAGTACCTCCTACACTCATCGTGTAAATTCCAAACTCACCATCCCGATCTGAACTAAAAGCAATCTGCTGCCCATCAGGAGACCAAATCGGAAGCATTTGAACATATTGATCATTTGTTAGCTGATGAATACTACCATCATTTTTCCTCAACCATAAATCTTGTAATGCCACAAATACAATTGATTCGCCATCCGGTGATATTACTGGTGAGACTATTCCTTTGACTGGTTGAGGGCCTACACTATCAAAATCTCTTGTCTTTCGCTTGTAAGGTGTCCGATCCAGCTCCACTTTTACTGAAAATGGTATCTCACTTTTTGTTCCATCCTTCAAAACTTGGTAAATACTACCTGAGCTAGTATACATGTATGAATCATCAGAAATCCAACTATGCCGGAATGGAAAAATGTCTTCGCCTTCATCTGAGACTACCTTAGTGTTACCTGACTCTAAATCTATCTGCTTCAATTGTGCAGTTGCATTTTCGATTTCGTTGAAAAGAATCTTACTTCCATCAGGGGACCATGACGCTCCAGATATGGAACCAGATGACGCTAGCAGTACGTTTGATTCGGACTCAGACGTGATTCTAAGCACGTATTTTCCTCCTTCCTTTGTTACATAAGCTAACTCTTGACCATCTGGAGACCACGCGGGCCCATACTCATTGCCTTCACCGGATGTAATAGCTTCCACCTTCTCACCAATGAGATTGAGTTTCCAGATGTCGTAAGTGCCATTACGATCAGAGGAAAATGCCAATGTTATACCATCCGGTGACCAATGTGGTTCCCTATGATCAAAATCACCAGAAGTAATTTGCTTGAGGCCTGTACCATCAGAATTGATGGTATAAATGTGCCAGTTGCCATCCCAATAAGCTTGGAAAGCAATTTGTTTGCCATCTGGAGACCACGATGGCTGTCTAGCGTTTCCAAAAGCATCGGTTAGAGGCTGTCCTTCCCCTCCTCCAATTGGCATCAGCCAAATCCGTCCCAATAAGTCATATGCCAGCGTATTACCATCGGGAGAAATTGCCACTGCCATGTTAGTGCCTTCAGTTAAGGTGAGCGACTGAATATTATTCTTGGATATCTGCCTAGGTGGTGGAGATTGGCAATAGCATAGAATAAAGCAAGTTGCAATTGCTACAATTGAGTTTCTCATAATAGGTTAGGTAGGTCTTATCCTAA
Source organism: uncultured Roseivirgaceae bacterium (assembly GCA_964634415.1). Lineage (GTDB taxonomy): Bacteria > Bacteroidota > Bacteroidia > Cytophagales > Cyclobacteriaceae > Ekhidna. The sequence goes on from CAZWLS010000046.1 coordinate 9,414, forward strand.
AGATACCTCTGAGAATTGGAAAAGACTTGATACTTGTTCTTATCTGACCGAATTAATCACAAGTTCAACCAATAAGTAATCTTGAATGTAAGCGCTCGTGTCCGCGGTTCCCCAATATTAAATCCACCTTCATGTGTAGCGAAATAATTGTCAGTATACACCAAGAAAATATCTGAAACAGGTTTAAAGCGCCATTGAAACCGGGTATTGAGATTTAAGTTATCAATCTGACTATTGTATTGAACAAATGTGGTCCAGAAGATCTTTTTAGTAAAGGTAAAATCAAACCTGGGACCTATTAAATACAAAGTAGTCGTGGTATAAGGTTCTGGAAGAATAATTCTATTAAAGGCAAAGTCAATGGATGTAAATCCTAGTGGTTGGTATCGATACCCAATGGAACCCTGCAAGTTGAGTCGATCTCCATTAAAGTACTGTCCGGAGCGAGTTCGTAGGTTATAGAAAAACTTCTTTCGTTGATCCGATTGATATGAAGCAATGAATTGAAAATTGGTGTAATCTGTATCTGCTGCTAGCTCTACACCACCGGAACCACTTGGGTCAAATGAATTAAACAAGAAGGTATATTGCCTCCTCAATCTCATGCTAAAAGTGGCAGTATTTCTAAAATCAATATTGTAAAGGATATTATAGTCCCAATCCAAGAATCCAAATTCATCATTACCCACCATATCAAAATCAAAACCAGGCCCATGTCTTTGAATTTTCCCTCCTGTTGGAAACCATCGATATTGGACAGTGGTTGCTAATTGTCGAATATCATTTCTTCTAACAAACCCAACCTCTGGATTGTAACCTTCACCTACTAACTGAGAAAACACATCAACTGACAATTCCGGCGTATTATAACTAACACTAGCTCCTCCTGCAAAAGGCTTATCTTGTCTTACCACATCAAAAGACCTGTGATAAAAAAACCGACCATTCCATACATTATTTGCACTCGCCAATACATATTCCATCCCTAACGTGCGATTGTATCTGCTTAAAGTGTTGCTTGCATATTCTTCCTCTGCCTCAAATGTCTGTTTGTTAACCACAAACATGTTTACGTTAGATCTATTAAATACCTTTTGCTGTAAACTCAACATGGAATAGTTGTAAGAAGGCAGTCCAATAGATTCATCTCGAGCAGCCTGCATTGACAAAACACCTACTCTTAAGTCATTATTGATTTTCCCACTAAGCCGCGTACCAACAGGAATACGATTTTGAATATTTTGCCCAGTAGTTGTATCAATAGCTATTCCAATTCTTCGTGAAAAGAACGGACGTGTTCCTCTGTTTCCAAATCCAGAAAATAGATCCGCATTCTCCAAAAAGAACTGTCTTCTCTCCGGAAAAAATATCTCAAAGCGATCCAAGTTTGTAACTTGCTGATCAACCTCTACTTGTGAGAAATCTGGATTAACGGTAACGTCTAAGTTCAAACCAGCAGTAACTGCATATTTTAAATCGAAACCCACGGAGGGATCAAAATCATCGCCAGTGCCCTCCTCAAAATCTCGATCAGTATTAGAGGCTAAATAAGGAATTACTGAGACATTAGTACCAGGTTTATTAGTTGGCTCGTCCCAAACCAATTTTCGGTTATTTGCAAGATTGAAAATCGGAAATCCAAGTCTAACAGGTGCCCATGCACTTCGCTCTGCATATTCACTATCTACTCGATAGAAATTAACCAACCAAGAATCAGCTCCTTCTGCATACCGCAATGTTTTGAATGGAATCGCCATTTCCACGACCCAGTACCCTTCATATTGTTTTGCTTCTGCATACCATTTATTATCCCAATCAAGGCTAAAGCTCCCGTTACCCGATCCTCCATTTGCAATTATGGCTTCTCGCATCACTCCAAATGGATTTACACCAAACAAAACGCCATTTGTTTTGTCAGAGAATGTATCAAATATGACCGAAAAGCTATCATTGGCAGCACCTCGAAAATCTCTCCTCAGAGAAGGAGTCACATATTGCCGTGGATCAGGCTTATTGTACATAATCCCTAGGACATATATGCTTTCTTCATCATATAGAATCTTAGCAACCGTTTGTCCAGTGGCCATCAGTGAGTCCGTTGGGAAATTCTGAGTGAACCCATAAGCAGAATCAGCCTTATTCCATGCCATTTCATCCGGAATACCATCGATCTTTATTTGATCTGATACCTGACGAATTTCAATGCTTTGTGAAAAAATCGATGTTGCCGTACCGCTAAATAGCAGAAAGGCTAATACTAGTTGAATCCTCATACTTTAACGACCGCAAAATTAGCTTTCGAAATTGATCGATTATTACCGTTCATAGAATAATCAGAATGAATCAAGCACTCTCCCACTCATAAGAGTTTTAGCCTAACTTTATGCTATCATGAAAAAAGAGCAAGTAGAAATACTACCAGGAATTGGATTGGGTAAGTTGAAGTTTGGAATGACTAGAGATGAAGTGCAAGAGATATTAGGCAAACCCAATCATCAGGAAGTAACCCATTATGGTGAAGATGAATCCGATCAAAGTGATGCATGGGAGTATCATCCGCTGCGTCTCGACCTGAGCTTTGAAGAAGCTGAGGATTGGAGACTAGTCATCATATCCGTTTCATCTGAAGATTATACATTCAAGGGCTCATCGTTAATAGGTTTAGATATTGATGAACTAATGGAAGAACTAGATCTGCTTGGCATTTCTGATTTAGAAATTGAAGACATGTCGTCAGAAGATAACCCAGAGCAAAAGTTGATTTCATCTGACCTGTTAGGATTAAACTTCTGGCTACACAAGGATATACTGGAAGAAATACAATGGGGTCCTCAGTTTATTGATGACGAAACGATCAAATGGCCAGAGTAAAATACCTTCTATTTTTCGTTCTCCTTTTTAAGACTCTTCTACCCTTTGCTCAAAATCCTGAAGAGATCGAAATCATGCGTGATGATTGGGGCGTACCTCACATCTATGCACCAACCGATTCACAAGTTGCTTACGGTCTGGCATGGGCGCATGCCGAAGATGATTTCTCTACAATCCAATTAACATTGTTGGGAGCTAAACAAATGCTAGGTCGTCATTTAGGAAAGGAAGGTGCTACGGTAGATTATGTTGTAGGTTTACTTCGTTGTGAAGAAATTGTTGAGGCTAATTTATCTAAGGTTTCACCTGAGTTTATGGCTATTGTGGAAGGATATGCTGCCGGCATTAACTCCTATGCAAAGAATCATCCTGATGAACTATTCCTCAAGAATGCTTTTCCTGTTACTGTGAAAGACATCTTCAAAGCATATGTATTACAACTTGCAGTAATGGATGGAGCTGATAAGGTGATCAAAGCGCTTTTTGAAAATGATATACCTAATACGACGCAAACAGGAACAGGTTCAAATGCAATAGCTATCAGCAGAGATAGAACGGACGATGAATATACCTATCTGGCAGTAAATTCTCATCAACCCCTCGAAGGACCTGCGGCATGGTATGAAGCACATCTAGTTAGTGACGAAGGGTGGAATATGCTTGGAGGCCTCTTTCCCGGTGGCCCCGTAGTGTTTCACGGCACCAATGAAAATCTCGGTTGGGCGCATACAGTCAACTATCCTGATAAAATAGATGTATTTGAACTCGAAATAAACCCTTCAGACAAAAACCTATATAAAGTTGATAATGAATGGGTTAGGCTAGAATCAAAAAAGATTAAATTAAAAGTAAAGGTCTTATTTGGCTTAAAATTAGGGATTAGCAAAAAAGCTTACCATTCTATATATGGCCCAGTGGTCAAAAATGACAATGGTGTATTTGCGTTTCACATGGGTGTATTTGACGAAATTCGCGCGATTGAACAATGGTACGAAATGAACAAAGCAACCAACCTGGAAGAGTTCAAAACCATCATTTCAAATATTAGAATTCCTAGTTTTAACATCGTTTATGCCGATCGAGAATCAAACATCTTTTATGTAAGTAATGGGCTTCTTCCATTAAGGAATTCTTCTTTTGACTGGTCTACTACACTTCCTGGAAATTCCAACCAAACCAGACCTGTTGAATACCACAGCTTTAAAGATTTACCTCAAATAACTAACCCAAATAGTGGCTACTTATTCAATATGAACAATGCCCCTTTTCACGCAACCCATGAGGATGAAAACATAAGCTTAGAAGACTATGATCCTACAATGGGGTTTGTCATCAGGGAAAATAATCGAAGCACTCGAATGAAAGAGCTTATGAATATACATTCCGGTAAAATAAGTTGGGAGGTATTTAAAAACATTAAATACGATGCTCAATTGCCCGAAACATTAGTTTACAAAATTGACATCAATCCTATCTTTGATTTGAAAGATATTCAGCCTAAAAAAGCGAATGACGTCTTAAAAATTATTCAATCGTGGGATCGAATAGCCTTAGCGGAAAAGATTGGACCTGCCCATTTACTGCTTACATATAAGTACCTAGAGGATAAGGAAATTGAATCGCCAAGCAAAGGTGATTTCGCAAACGCTTTGAGCTATACTTATGATTATCTCACTGAGCATTTCAATAAGATAAACATCCAACTTGGAGAATATCAGAAGCTAGTACGTGGCAACAAAGAGCTACCTCTAGATGGCATCCCTGATGTTATAACGGCAATGTATAATCTACCCTACAAAGATGGAATGGTCAAAGGAAAGACTGGAGAATCATACATAATGATGATTAGATATCCAGAGGAAGGTTTTCCGATAGTCGAGACAATTAATGTTTATGGAGCTTCAAATAGATCGAATAGCCCACACTATAATGATCAAATGGAATTGTTCGCTGATAGAGAGCTTAAGGAAATGACTTTAGACATTGAAGAAGTGCGTAAAAATGCAAAAAGAGTCTATCACCCAAAGTAATTCTTCATTCGTATTTTCTAATATTTCTTCGCTATCCAAATGGAAGCACCGATATTTGCCATCGTTAGTTATTCAGGTATATGTATAATGTTGTTGTGATCGGTGGAGGCATTGTCGGATTAGCCTCTGCACTTAAGATCAAAGAAAAGAATCCAACCTATAAGGTAGCCGTCATTGAAAAAGAGCGAACTATAGCTCAGCATCAAACGGGTCACAATAGCGGAGTAATCCACTCAGGGTTATACTATAAACCTGGAAGTTTTAAGGCTCAGAATTGTGTAGATGGCTATAACATGCTACTAGATTTCTGTAATGAAGAGGAGATTCCCTACGAACTTTGTGGGAAAATTGTAGTGGCGACCAAAGAATCGCAGCTTGATGCATTACAGACGCTACATGAACGAGGAAAAGCAAATGGGCTTGATAATATCAAAAGACTAAAGGCAGAGGAATTAAAGGAGTATGAGCCTCACGTTGCAGGCATAGGAGGACTATATGTGCCGCAAACCGGAATAATAGATTACAAACTTGTAGCTGACAAATACGCTGAAAAATTTAAGCATTTCGGTGGGGAGATATTTTCATCAAATAAGCTTATAAACTTTAAGGAAGAACGTGGATTTATTCATGTAAATACCGAAAATGAGCGGCTGACAACTCGTGTTGTCGTGAACTGTTCCGGCCTATATACGGATAAAATAGCAAAATTATCTGGTGCTAAAATTGATTTCAAGATTGTCCCTTTTAGAGGAGAATACTATAAAATCAAGCCTGAAAAAGAAAGCCTGGTTAAAAACCTTATCTATCCTGTACCTGATCCCAATTTCCCTTTCTTGGGCGTACATTTCACGCGGCATATAGATGGTGGAATAGAAGCAGGTCCCAATGCTGTTCTCGCATTTGCACGAGAAGGATACAAGAAATCACAAATCAATATGAAAGAGTTGTTAGGAACTCTCTTTTATCCTGGTTTTATGCGTGTCGCCTATAAGTATTGGAAAACCGGATTTGGTGAGATGTATCGATCTTACTCTAAGGGAGCTTTTACAAAAGCACTTCAAGAATTGATCCCTGAAATTCAGAAAAAAGACTTAGTAAAAGGTGGTGCTGGAGTAAGAGCGCAAGCATGTGATAGAAAAGGTGGACTTATTGACGATTTTTTGGTTGTAGAGCATGACAAGTTTATCAATGTTGGTAACGCCCCATCACCCGCTGCAACCTCCTCTTTAGCAATTGGTGAGCGAGTAGCACAAATGGTGGTTGAAAAGCTGAAGTAATGCATATCCGTGAAGCCACAACGGAAGATCTTGACGAAATCTTGAACCTCTTTGATGAAACTGTCAGAAACGTAAATTCAAAAGACTATTCTTCTCACCAAATTCAGGTTTGGTCATCTGCAAAAAATCGAAACCTCTGGACGGAGAAGATTAAGAATCAATCTTTTCTTGTTGCAATATCCAATGAAAAAATAGTTGGATTCAGCTCAATCGATTCCGTTGGCTACCTTGATTTCATGTACGTGCATTGCCAGCATTTGAGAAAAGGGATAGCTACGGCTTTGATAAATAGAATTGAAGCAATAGCAGCAGATCAATCTAACGATAGCATATGGTCTTCAGTAAGTATCACTGCCAAGCCTTTCTTTATCAAAAAAGGATACTTACAATTTGATAGTGAGCTGAAAGAAATAGATGGAGTAAGTTTCACAAATGCCTTAATGAAAAAAGTCCTTTAGTCCTTGTTTAGAAGTTTATCTTTATCATATGCAATATGATTTAGACAAATCCATCGAAATACTAGAGAGAACCCCTAAAACACTTATAGCCATGCTGTCGGGTTTATCAGAGGACTGGACATCAAACAATGAAGGAGTAGACACCTGGAGTCCATTCGATGTACTAGGACACCTTATTCACGGTGAGAAGACAGATTGGATTCCAAGAGCTAAGCTAATTCTAGAACATGGTGATTCAATCGCATTTGAGCCATTTGATCGCTTTGCACAATATGAAATAAGCAAAGGAAAATCAATGGAGCAACTTTTAAGTGAATTTGAAGATTTAAGAAAATCCAATCTCGAGGAATTCAAATCTTTGGACATTAAGAACAACCTCAAGAAAATAGGTGCTCATCCTGAACTCGGTTCCGTCTCGCTTAAAAACCTTTTATCATGTTGGGTTGTTCATGATTTAGGACACATAGCCCAAATCAGTCGCGTTATGGCCAAGCAATATGCTGAAGAAGTAGGAGTTTGGACCAAATATCTTGGAATTTTGAAATAGTCTGATACAAGACGTTTGGGTTTATGACCACAACTGAATACAGTAAAATGAACGTTAATTGCATCATGAAGCATATGAAAAATTTAATAGTCATCCTTTCAATCACATTCTCATTCTTTTCTTGCGCCCAACAGCAATCAAACAAGGAAAATAAAGATTTACCTTTTGCAAAAGTTGAGAAGACAGAAGCCGACTGGAAAAAACAACTTTCAGATTTTGAATACTATGTATTGAGAGAGAAAGGAACAGAACGTGCTTTCACAAGCGACTTATTGAGTAATAAAAAGGAAGGTATTTATGTATGTAAAGCCTGTTCATTACCACTATTTGCTTCAGACACAAAATTTAAATCAGGAACAGGTTGGCCTTCTTTCTATGAACCAGTAAATGAAATCAATGTAGCAGAAGAAGATGACAGATCGTATGGCATGGTAAGAACTGAAGTTCTTTGTGCTAGATGCGATGGACACCTTGGACACGTATTCCCTGACGGTCCTGCGCCAACTGGACTCAGATATTGCATCAATGGGGTTTCGCTGAAGTTTGAGGAGAAAGAATAACTTCATTAATAAATTCGTCTGCAGCATATTCCATATAGCTCCATTCATCTTTAGGCATGGTAAAACCAACATGCCCCCCCTTCTCTGGTATTTCTAAGAAGATATTTTTACTCTCTGATGCAAGCTTAGTCGGATAACAAGGATCTCCAAGCATTGGGTCATTCTGGGCGTTAACTATCAATAAGGGTATTTTAATATTTGGTAAAAACTGATCGCTTGTAATTCTCGCGTAGAAATCGTGAGCATCTTTGTACTCTGGATGAATTTTTAATGTAAAGATTTGCTGGCTTTATTTGTTTGGATTTTAGACT
>CAZWLS010000047.1:0-17416 GCA_964634415.1 uncultured Roseivirgaceae bacterium
TCTCAATATCTGATCTTGATGATTATAGTGCAATACTCGCTGTGCTTACACCCAATTTGGTTAAAGAACAATCACTCATAAAAGGGTTAAATTCTCACGGGAAGAAACTTAAAGCTAAAAACGGCCTTATTGCAGATGGTGTGGCAAGAGTGTTTAAAATACTCAAGAGACCTTTTGATCCTGATGAATATTTGGATGAATTAGAGGATTTGCTCACCTATGATTTTTATTTGGTAGATCCTTTAACAGGTGATCCTCAGGAATTTACAAGATTTTTTGGAAGCGATGCAGAGAGAAGCTATTGGATGAAATTGGTTGATATGGCATATGATATCAATCATGTTCTTCATGCTAAGGAAATTGAGGAAGGGAGCGGTTCTTATGAAACAATTCCAAGAGAAAAGACTGTATACTTAGCAAGCACAGGTGTAGATATGGTAATTCAACGCGACATTATTAAGCGTGAGTTAATAAGGCATGGGTATAAAGTTCTACCTGATCATAGTCTGCCGAAGGAAGCAAAAGCCTTGGATAGAATGGTTAGAGATGATCTAGACAGATGTCGACTATCTATTCACCTTGTCGGTGAGGATTACGGTTACAAACCAAGAGGCTCAGAACTTTCCGTTGTAGATATGCAGAATCGAATTGCTTCCGATCATACATATCAAATGGTTGAAAAAAATAAGAAAGCCAAGGATAGTGAAAAAGAGCTTTTTAGTCGTTTAATATGGGTCTCTCCCGATCTGAAAAATGTTACTGAAAGACAAAAAATCTTCATCGAGGATTTGAAAAGTGATGCAGCAGCACTAGAGGAAGCCGAGGTACTTCAAATTTCCCTTCAAGAGTTAAAAACAATAATTAGGGAAGAGCTAGTAACTGGAGGTAGATTTAATGTACGTAAAAACATTAAAGGCTTAGACGAGACTGCTAAAGATGATAAAACTAAGATGATCTATTTAATTGCTGACAAAAGAGATGTTAGTGAAATAGATGATATTCAGAAATACCTGAAAGAAAAAGGATACAATGTTGTTTCTCCAAGTTATGAAGGAGATCTTGTTGATCTCAGGTATATCCACCAAGAAAACTTACGGAGATGCGACGCATCAATCATATATTTCGGAAAGGCAACCGAAGATTGGATTAAAACAAAACTACAGGACTTGTTAAAAGCACCGGGTTTTGGTCGTGAAAAGCCTATTACTGCTAAGGCAGTTTACTTCATGGGACAGAAAGATGTAGACATGGAGCATTACAAGAAAAATAACGCTATGGTTTTGGGAAATAATGGAGGCACATTCGTTCCGGAACATCTCAAACCTTTTCTAACCAAAATTGGAAGCTAAATGAGCGACAAAGAAATTGATGTTCAGGGTCAAGAGACCCAAGATATCGTTGATATTACCCAACTTATAAACCCGTTTCCAGGTCTAAGACCATTTGGAATTGAGGAAAGTCATCTCTTCTTCGGAAGGGAGGGTCAAAGTGATGAGGTTCTTGTCAAGTTGTCAGAAAATAAGTTCGTGGCAATACTAGGAGCTTCTGGTAGTGGTAAATCTTCATTAATGTACTGCGGTTTAATTCCAACCTTATATGGTGGATTCATGACAGAAGCAGGTTCAAACTGGAGAATAGTAGTTACCAGACCAGGTGGTGGACCCATTGATAATTTGGCTGAGGCGCTACTTATTAAAGATAAGGAGTTCTCCAATCTTGGGGATGAAGATAAGCTTATTCGAAAAACAATAATTAGTACTGTTCTTAGGAGTAGTTCATTAGGGCTTGTTGAAGTAGTTAGACAGCTCAAAGCTGATGATTTTCAGAATGTTTTGATTTTGGTCGATCAGTTTGAAGAATTATTTAGATATCGAAAACTAGAATCTGCTACCTCTGATTTAGATGAATCTTCGGCCTTTGTAAACCTGTTGCTTGAAGCAATTCATCAGTACGATGAACCAGTTTATATCGCTTTGACAATGAGATCTGATTTTATTGGGGAATGTGCCCAATTCCCAGATCTTACTCAGATGATTAATGATTCTCACTATTTGATACCTCAAATGACAAGGGATCAAAAGAGAACAGCAATCGAGGGTCCTGTAGCTGTTGGGGGTGGTAAAATTGCTCCACGTTTGACCCAACAACTTTTAAATGATGTTGGAGATAATCCTGATCAACTTCCTATTCTTCAGCACGCTTTGATGCGTACTTGGTCATATTGGACTGAAAATAGAAAGATTGGAGAGCCAATTGATTTACGTCATTATAATTCAATTGGTACACTGAGAGAAGCGCTTTCTCAACATGCTAATGAAGCATTCGATTCGCTGTCTAAGAGAGAGAAGGAAATCTGTGAGGTAATGTTCAAGGCCTTGACAGAACGTGGATCAGAAAATCAAGGAATTAGAAGACCAACGAAGCTTGCGACTATTGCAGCAATTGCTGGCGTGAATGAAGATGAAGTAGCAAGAGTAGTTGAGAGATTTAGAGAGCCGGGTAGATCATTATTAATGCCACCATTCGGTGTAAGGCTTGAATCTGAAACTGTAATTGATATATCTCACGAAAGCTTAATGCGTATTTGGGTGAGATTGAAACGTTGGTTGGATGAGGAGTCCAAGGCGGCCGAAATGTACCTTAAACTTTCTGAGGCTGCAGAAAGGTATCAAGAAGGTAAAGCCGGATTATGGCAAATGCCTGATTTGCAGTTAGCTCTTAACTGGAGAGAAGAGAATAGGCCTACACTTGTTTGGGGACAGAGATATAATCCTGCTTTTGAGCGTACAATGGTGTTCTTAGAAACATCTGAGAAGGCATATTTAACTGAGCAGAGAAACAAAGAAATCCTTCAAAAACGTCAAGTTAAAAGGATGAGAACAACGGCAGTTGTTTTAGCAATTGCGGTACTAGTCTCATTAAGTTTCTTGATTTATTCATTTATTAAAGCTGATGAAGCAGACAAAGCAAGGATAGAAGCCGAGGCTCAAAAGAATGAAGCTGTTAGGTTACAGAAGGAAGCTGATAAATTGAAGGAAGATGCACTTGCATCCGCTGCTGAGGCGAAAAGACAAGAAGCTGCGGCTCTTGAACAGAGAGATTTAGCGGAAGAAGCTACCAAACGAGCTGAAGTAAACCTAGCGGAAGCTAATAGACAAAAAGCTCTTGCCGAACAACGTCAGAAGGAAGCGGATGAAGCAAATGCACAAGCTCAGCTAAATGCAGAAGAGGCTCAAAGAAACGCAGAAGAAGCAGATAGACAAGCTAAAGAGGCTGAGGATGCAAGGAAAAATGCTGAACGTTTACGTTATCAAGCAATTGCACAGTCTATGGCAATTAAGGCAAAGAATATTTTGCCAGAAGATGATGATCAGGCACAATTGAAAGCGATTGTTGCACGTCAGGCATATTTATTCTATGAAGATTATAAAGATGAAGGAAAAGATTATAACGGCGATATTTATGCTGGTGTATACAATGCACTCCAAGGATTGTATGAAAGAGAAGCTGTAAATAACGGTTTATTAGTTGAAAAGGGTGATTCTATTTTCAACCAATATCATAAGCCAATTGATCCAAACTCAGAGAATACTATAGTAGGGGTTAGGTCAGTTGTTTATTCAAATGATGGTAAATTCTTGTACTCCGCGAATTCAAATGGAGAAGTGATTAAGTGGAATGTAGAATCTAGAGCATGGAATCAGATTTTCCAAAATGATGATGTAGCTCGTGTGGTTAATATTAGTCCCAATGAGCAATACTTAGCTTTAGGGACGGATCAGAATAATATTTTGTTATTCAACGTGAGAAACATTGATCAAGAACCTAATAAAATAGTTGGTCACATTGGAGGTACAGTCTTTGACCTGCTTTTCTTGCCTGACAATTCTGGTTTCATTTCAGTGGGAGCCGATAATCGCATTCTCAGAAGTGATTTTAGGACGTCAACTGAAATAGCTAAATCTGATGTTAAAATCAATAAGATTGCGCTTTCCCCTGACGCCAAAACCTTAGTTGGTGGTGGAGAAGATGGTAATGTTTATATCTGGGATTTAACAGATATAGGATCAGGTGCAACAACTCTAATAAATAAATCAGATGAGAATGATAATTCGAAATCTGAAAGAGCCATAAAATCTGTTAAGTTCAGCAACAGCGGTGAATACTTAGCATATGGTAGTGAGGATGGTAGATTAGTTATCTGGAATATGGTTGATAACGTGCAAGTTCAACCAACATTGACTGGTTTTAGGGCACCAATTACAGACATTGAATTTAGTCCAAATGATAGATTGTTATTAGGTACATCGACGAACAGTCAAGTTAGAGTTTGGGATATGGAAAACTTGTTCGATCTACCTATTGTACTTGAAGATTATAAAGGTGTTAGAGATCAAGGATGGGTTAATGATGCAGATTTTAGCCCGGACGGTAAATTCTTTGTCACTGCAGCGGGTGATGGAAATATTAGAAGATATCCAACATTGGCTAATGAAATGGCAGAGGAAATATGCTCTCATATAACGCTAGGAAACATGTCAGATAATGAGTGGAGACAGTATGTAGGGGGAGACATAGAATATGTTGAAACTTGTGAAGGATTACCTAAAAGAGGACAGTAAGGATTAAATATGAAAAAACACCTAATCGCTATTGGTTTATCAATATGCTCCTTGTGGTCAGTAGCTCAAACCTCGTCTCAGTGCGCAAGAAATTTGGCTGAAGCTGAGCTTGCGTTTGAACAAGGTAGATTATCTGATATCATTAATACATATAATAATTCAGGTAGTGGATTTACCAAATGTCTGAATGATGGGATCTTCTCAGTTGATGAGGAAATCAGGGCATACAAGCTACTAACGAAGGCTTATTTGTTTCAAGACGATGAAGCCAAAGCCGAGGAGATGTTCGTTAATTTGCTTAAAGTCGATAAAGAGCATCAGCTTGCCGCAGAGGATCCTGCTGAACTTTATCTATTAAGAGATAAATTCAAAACAGAACCTATTTTAAGAGTTGCTGTAAGAGGTGGTTTCAATAAATCTTTACCTAAGGTTATTCAAAATTTTAACACCTTTCAATCAGGTGATAAGCGCTACAATGAAAAAGGAAATGATACTGGTTTAGGGATTGGATTTTGGGGTGAAATATTAGCTGAGAGACATATTACCAAAGGAATTGAAGTAGCCGCCGGGGTACAATATCGAATTGCAACCTATGAAATTGAGGGCGAAATGATTCAGAATGACCTTAATTATGTTGCTAAAAATACCAGTAACATGTTAAGATTCCCACTCTTGGTCCGATATAGCCTTAATTATGATAAAAAGGATGGTGATGGGAATAGAGTTGGGTTATTACCTTATGTATTTGTTGGAGGTTCTTTTGATCTTACCTTAAGTGCAAAATATGTCGACGCTCGAAGAACCGGCGGGACTGCATATACACTTCCGGTTGGTAGCGACGATTTGAAAGCTGAAAGTCAGGTAAGAACTTCTAATATCTCTTTAATTGCAGGGATTGGAACTCGATTCAGAGTAGGAAGAGCTAAAGTAGATTTCTTTTCTTTGGAGTTAAGATATGATAACGCATTATTGAATTATATAAATCCTGATAACAGGTGGGCAAATGAAGATTTGAACTATGGTATTGGTCATGTTGAAGATGATTTGACATTGAATACTCTTTCAATATCATTCGGTTATACCCGTTCATTATATATTCCACGAAAACGTAAGCAGTACCGCTAGTATATGAGATACTTACTACTAATTTTTGCAGCTACTTTTTTGGTAGTTTCTTGTCAAATTGAAGATGACAGTGCACCAACTCCGGAAGAAACCTTCATTAAGTATTTTGGTGAACTAACTAGTTATGAAGCGAGTGACATTGAGATTGTATACAATGAGACTGGTGAAATAGCCACAGGCTTAGTTGTTCTAGGAACAAAGGTTAATCAGTTAGGAGATAAGGATTTTTTTATTTTAGAAACTGATTTAGATGGTAATCTTATTGATTCAACATCTGTTGGTTTTGTAAATCAGACTCAAAGAGATTTTACAGGAGACGGTAACCCCGATAGTTTTAGAGGTGAAGAGAGTGCTAGCCAAATAGAACCTATACCTGGTGGAGGATATATTATTATCGGTTCTTCGAGTATTACAGAAACTGTATTTAATATTTCTGATTGGAGATTATTGTCACTTGGTTTTCTTAGTAGTGAACTTGCCGTTGTTGGAGATTCATTGTTGGTTTTGTCTTCCGAGGAAGACGATCGTACTGAGTTGGACTTGATCGGCAATGATGTATTGATTTTATCAGATGGATCGATATTAATGGTTGGAGCTCGTGAAGTTAGAAGGGGTGGGGGAATTACCGATTTCGATAATTATTACATCAAAATCGATTTAAATAATGATGAAGTATTATTTGAAAATACTCAAGGTGTTGCAGGCGAGGATGATGTATTAGTGAGAGCTTTTGAAAAAGATAATGGGAACATAGTTTTAATTGGTTACAGCAATTCACCAAGTCTTTTGGGCGAGAATAATAACAATAACGGTTCTAATGTTTATTTCCTTGAGGTCTCTTCAACTGGAACGCCTATAAATTTTGCTTCATATGGATTTGAAAACACTGACAATAATGTGGTCTATAATGAACAAGTTAACAACGCAATAAGTACTGCGACAGGCTATTCCATTGTAGGTACTTCTGTTACTTCAGAAGATGAAAATTTTTCTTTTGTTATGAACTTAAGTAACGACGGAGTATTTCTAAGTGGTGCTAATCACAACAATTCTATTTACAATACTACAAACAACAGTGGTGAAGTAAGTATTGTCCAAACCCAGGGTTTTGGGGTTACACAAACTTTAGGTAATGATATAGTTTTACTTGGTCAATATGAATCGTTAACAGCTGAAGGTCAATCACGTGGAGTGGAAGGAATGTTCGTAAGATTTGATCAAGCTTCACAACCCATTGAAGGGGCAGAATCATTCTTTGGCTTAGCGGATGGGAATGACAGGATAGTTGATGCGGTAACTTTACCAGATGGTAAGATCGTAGCAGTATCCAATGTTGACTTTGGCGGTGGTGTACAGTTGATTTCTGTTATCAAGATGAATCCTGATGGTTCGCTTGATTAATATCTTGAAATAATACAATATTTACCCCTTATTTTCTTATCCAAATAATCATAGTCTATATCGAAAAAATGATAGAGACTTTTGAATTAAATAAACCTTTCTGGAAATTCACTTTTAGGTTAGTTTTGAATTAAATTATGCCTTATTACCACCAGTCGAGACCGTTTAGACTTTATCGCTTAATTGATCCAACTATGAGACAACTCAGCTGCTTAACTACTTTAATACTTTTATTAGCTTCACTATCAGTTTCCGGGCAAACTTACACCACTACCTGGCTCGATAACAGTGGTGATGGAAACATAGATCAGGTTAGACTTGATTTTAGTGAAGCGGTGACATTCAGTGATGCTAATGCTGGTGGAGATGTTTTTGACGCTTTTTCCATAACAGGCGGAGTTATTACATTTTCATCTACTGCTGCCAATCAAATTGATTTTAGCACACTAACAGGAGTCACCAATTATA
The DNA here is from genome assembly GCA_964634415.1 of uncultured Roseivirgaceae bacterium. Lineage (GTDB taxonomy): Bacteria > Bacteroidota > Bacteroidia > Cytophagales > Cyclobacteriaceae > Ekhidna. The sequence continues at coordinate 7,617 of CAZWLS010000047.1, forward strand.
CTTTTGATGTGACTGGTGCTACTGGCACTGCTGACCCAGGAGTTGATGTTACATATAGTGCTTCTGCAACTAATAATTCAATTATTGGCGATGTATCTACAATGGAAATTACTGATGCAAGCGTAGAGACTTCTTCAATAGACGGGGCAGCACCTGTGTTGTTAGCAGCTTCATCGACGCCATTAGATGGTGCTACAGATGTAGCTATTAATACAAATGTAGTTTTGACATTCTCAGAGAATGTACAAGGTGGGACAGGTAATATTGAGTTGGTAGACGTAACCAATACAGGAGCAGATACCCGCACCATTCCAATTGGAGATGGTCAGTTAGGATTTTCAACAAACACCCTGACAATCAATCCATCGTCAGATTTAGATAACCTGGTTAATTATGCGGTAAATGTAGATGCTACAGCTATCGATGATACTGCAACTCCAGTGAACAGTTATGCAGGTATATCAAATAATACCACTATGGATTTCACTACCATAGGAGCGGTTCCAACATTTACTGCTACCTGGTTAGACAATAGTGGTGATGGGAATATTGATCAGCTACGACTAGATTTTAGTGCTGCGGTTAGCTTTTCAGATGGAGATGGAACCACAGGAATTTTCGATGCAATTACAGTAACTGGCGGTATTTCATTAACAAATGGAGGAAGTGTTGATTATTCAACAGTTACAGGAGTTACCAATTATACATTTGATGTTACAGGGGTTACTGGAACAGCAGATCCTTCAGAGACGATTTCTTATGCTGCAGGCGCACAAAATGATATTACGGCAGATGCTGGTGGTCAACAATTAAATGGCAGTCCTAGCTCAGTTATAGATGGAGCAGCACCTGTGTTGTTAGCAGCTTCATCGACGCCATTAGATGGTGCTACAGATGTAGCTATTAATACAAATGTAGTTTTGACATTCTCAGAGAATGTACAAGGTGGGACAGGTAATATTGAGTTGGTAGACGTAACCAATACAGGAGCAGATACCCGCACCATTCCAATTGGAGATGGTCAGTTAGGATTTTCAACAAACACCCTGACAATCAATCCATCGTCAGATTTAGATAACCTGGTTAATTATGCGGTAAATGTAGATGCTACAGCTATCGATGATACTGCAACTCCAGTGAACAGTTATGCAGGTATATCAAATAATACCACTATGGATTTCACTACCATAGGAGCGGTTCCAACATTTACTGCTACCTGGTTAGACAATAGTGGTGATGGGAATATTGATCAGCTACGACTAGATTTTAGTGCTGCGGTTAGCTTTTCAGATGGAGATGGAACCACAGGAATTTTCGATGCAATTACAGTAACTGGCGGTATTTCATTAACAAATGGAGGAAGTGTTGATTATTCAACAGTTACAGGAGTTACCAATTATACATTTGATGTTACAGGGGTTACTGGAACAGCAGATCCTTCAGAGACGATTTCTTATGCTGCAGGCGCACAAAATGATATTACGGCAGATGCTGGTGGTCAACAATTAAATGGCAGTCCTAGCTCAGTTATAGATGGAGCAGCACCTGTGTTTATTGATGCAACATTCTATGATGTTACATCGGTAGATGGTACTGTTGATGAGATACTTCTTGAATTTTCGGAAGACATAGATGAGACTTCCGTAGATGATGCGGACTTTGATATTGGTGGAGCGGGTCTTGGCGCCGTTAGTTTTTCTGTAACGGCAGGAGCATCAGCCAACAACGGGGTAGATATGGATGATAATGACGTCTATGTTACGCTAGCTGTAAGCCTTAATTCGACTGATGATCGAACAATCGTTTATACCCAAAACGATGATGCATCTGATGTTGTGGACAATGACACTAACCAGGCAGCCAATGACGCAGGGCTAACAACAATAGATTTAGCTCAACCAGTATTAACTGATATTGAAATTAGAGATACAGATTTTGATGGTCTTATTGATGAGGTAGAATATACTTTTAGTGAGGTGGTTAATGATGTTGATAATGACGACATAGCTGAAACAATAGAATTTGGTACAATCACTTTACCTGACGGTGAACTATCCGAAGCAGCTGATCATGTTGATGGTGACGTTATATTAACTGATGATGGTACCTATGGTTATTTAACTATCTCGAACATTGCAGAGCAACTGACAGAAAATACAGCGCTAGGTTCTTTTGATGTGTCTTCGTTGAATGGCCTTTGGGAAGATGATCAAGGTAACTTAAGTATTGGAGACGGCTCAGAAAACAGGGTTGATGCTGCTGCTCCTGCATTTCTAGATGCATCATTCTATGATGTAACTACTCAAGATGGTATCGTTGACGAAATTCTATTGGAATTTTCAGAAGATATTGATGAGACATCAGTTGATGATGCTGATTTTAATATTGGTGGAGCGGGTCTTGGCTCTGTTAGTTTTTCTGTTACTGCAGGAGCATCGGCTAACAATGGGGTAGATATGGATGATAATGATGTTTATGTCACTTTAGCCGTAAGTCTTAATTCAACTGATGATCGCACTATCGTTTATACCCAAAATGATGATGCAAATGATATTGATGATGCTGATGGTAATCAAACTGCAGACAATGCAGGACTTACAACAATAGATTTAGCTGCACCTGTTCTTACAGATCTTAGAATTGAAGACACAGATGATGATGGAGTGATCGATCAAATGACTTATGTGTTTAGTGAGATCGTATTTGACATTGCAGGTGGAGTTATTGATGGAGATATTGGAACCTTGACAATGCCTGATGGAGATACCTTTGACGGAGGTGGTGGAAATGCATTAGGTGATGCAAATGTTTCGCTTACAAACGACGGTACTTATGGATTACTTGTAATGGATGTGGACGCAGCGGGCTACACAACTGTTGGTACGGATGCTTTAGCTGCAGATGGTACTGGTGCAGCAACTAATTTCGATGATGACCAAGGATTAGTAGGTGTAGAAATCACTGAAAATATTGATGATCGTGCGAAGCCTCGAATAATGAGTGTTACCATTTCTGGTAACTCGTATGCGGACGTAGTATTCAGTGAACCAATTTGGTTTGATGCCAGTAATACCGGACCTGTAACCGCTTCTAATTTTACATTTTCACTTGATGGAGGCTTAACAGGAGAAACGATTGATGGTATAAATGCAACCTCAGAAGAAAATCCAACGCCAAATATTTTAGCTGGTGGTGAAGAAGAGATACGTGTATTCTTCTCCTTCACTGGTACAGCAGTAGGAGGAGAGACTCTTACCATGGATACTGATGGAAATATTTTCGATGATTCTAACAACACAGCAGATGCTACTCAATATCCTACAGACAATGAAGATCAATTAGCTGCTCCTGCGATTCCAGATCTTTCAATTGCAGAGTGGGTTGATCAAAATGGTGATGGCGATATTGATGGAGTAGCAATTAGTTTTAATACAGATTGGGATATTGATGAGTTTAGCGGCTCTGATTCCGCGGATGGTTTAGATTGTATTCTTATTCAAAATGGAGCAACGACGGTTACGCAGGATGGAGTAGATTATGATAGTAGTCCATTTCCAGAATTTGGATTTTTCAATGCCGGTCAAACAGTAATTATTCAATTTACAGGAGACCCACAGCCAGGTACAAGTATTGCAAACCTTCAAGTTACTTATCAATCAAGTACTTCTGATAGAGTTGAATCACAAGCTACTGAGGATGATGCAATACCTGGTGATACACCAGATGAATATTTTGATGATGCAGCTCCACGTTTTGTTAATTTCTCGGCAACAATTCTAGATGATGATGCTGACGGTAATGTTGATAGAATTGTGGTTGATGCTCAAGATAATATTGATGATTCAGCCATTGATCCATCAGAGTTTACCTATAATGGTGTTGCTGCAACAGGGATTGCCAATAGCGATAATACAGATCAAAGCTTTACTTTATTATTTGATGGTAATGGGACTTCAGTAGAAGGTGATTTTGTATATACACCGGGAGTTTCATTGTTAGATACGGCGGCCAATGCTAGTAACGGTGGTACAATAAATGCGGCATCAATTACTGATGGTGCAGGTCCAGTTATTCTTAATGCGGAAACAAGAGATACAGAAGCAACACCTGATGGACTTATTGATGAGATATTGGTAACATTCTCTGAAGACTTGGCAAACGTTTACGGTGATGACACGAACTTTTCTGTTGATGAGGGAGGAGATAATTATGCTGTGGTTTCAGCAACTCCAGGTCCCGGTGCAGATGAAGTTACATTAGTTATTACTGAGGGAGCGTTTACTGGAAATGGGACTTGGCCTGCAGCCGTGTTAGGCAAGGATACGTACATCACTCCAGATGTTGCAATAACTGCAGGATATGGAGATGATGCTGCCGGGGCACTTACACCCGCTCAAACATTCACTAACACATCTGATGGAGCAGCTCCTTACAGTGAAGTTGATGTGTTGGCTACGAACGATACAAGCCCGGAAATTACGGGTACAGTTGATGATCCAAACGCAACAGTTCTTGTGAATATTGGAACGTCTACTGTTCCAGCAACCAATAATGGAGATGGTACATGGACCTTGGCTGATAATAGCATAACGGGTCTTTCTCTTGGAGCAAATCAAGAAGTAACTGCTATTTGTGTAGACTTGTCAGGGAATACCGAGACTGATGTTACCTCAGGAGAACTTACAATCAATGGAGGAGCCGATATTACTAATGCTACATTAAGTGGACTATGTATAGCTGATGGGTATCAACCATTAGGAGATATTCGAATATTGGAAACTGGTAACGGAGATTTTGGTGGATCAGGAACGATTCTTCTTACTCTTCCAGCAGGATTTGAATTTGATACATCAATTCCAGCAGTTTCTGATGGAAGCAGTACGTTGGTAGATATTACGGTGGCATACGCATATATTGGTACAGCTACGCTTCAAATAACAGTAACCTATGATGGATCAGATGATGGTATAGATGATTTGATTATTGAGAATCTGGAAGTACAAGCTGTTACTGGGGGTGCATCCGGTAATCTAGAGCGAGCCGGAGGCACAGCAGCATTGTCTACAACAGACACTAATTACGCTACTTTGTCAAGTGTTTCTGCACCTGCTGATATTACTTCGCTAGAGTTAGTTGGCCCGGGCACTCCATTGACCTCTTATACAGCAAGGTTTATTCCACGAGTAACTATTAATCATGCAGTTGGTCCAGCATTTATAGATGGAGAGGATGTTGTGTTTTCGGGTGGTGCTTCCGGTACAATTGTTAGCGGAACATTTACTCCAACATCATTTGACATGTACTTAACCGATGGAACTGTTGGAGATAATGAAACCATTACTGGACAGACAAGTGGTCAAATTGGTACTACATCAACCTCAGCGGATGGTGTGTCTGATATTTTGTTTGATTACACCTTAAATGCAAACCCAACTGTTCAAGCAAATTGGTACGATGATGCTGGAGGTTTAATTAATTCAAATGGTGCCAATAATAGTATATCGTTATCTGCTACAACGCCAGGTTTGTATACTTATGGGATTTCTGATGGTCTACTTACGATGGGTAATTGTGAAAGTAATCCACTAGCATTCAATATTCATATCTATGATGATGTGCATCCTGATAATAATGAAAATACGTTCGTTACAAAGACTTATGTAGTAACTGATGAGCGCGATACCATTTTCATGAGTAATCCTGCAGGACATACGGTTACCATTTCTGGAAATGGTGTGTCAGTTGTCGGAGGTGGGGCTGATCCACTTCAAGCAATTTTTGATCCTGCTATAGCAGGTGATAATGGAGTGGGAGGCTCTCAATCTCATACAATTACTTATACAATAACTAATAATACAACCCTTGAGTCGGCGACTGAAACAGTCACTTTCACTGTTGAACCGGAAACTGAAATCTTCGTAGGCCCACCTGCTAAAGAATACTGTGACTCGGAAGGAGTAATTACTGTTACCGTTGATAATACTGGATTTAATCTACCAACATCATTTTCAAATCCTTATATCCAACGTGTAGAGGCTGCTGCTCAAAATTTTAATGGTTTGAATATCGATTATGATGGACCAAACTTTGAAGCTGGTAATTTCTCAGGTACGAATACACCTTATGAAGTCGATATAGATCTTAGCTCTTTGAGTATTCCTCCTGGCGAATTTGAAAATATTCGTTTTCTAAGAGTTGTGATTGATGCATTGGGAGTGAAGCGGGTAGATGCAACCAACTATTTTCTTGTGTTTGGAGATCCGGCATTATCATTCTCCAACCTCACATTTGGTAATTCATTTTGTTCGAATGATGGAGAATTCACAATCAATAGAAATATAAGATATGTTTCGTCAGTAGATGATTCAGAACCAAATTCACCAGTTGCCAATTACTTTGAAGAATCTGATGCTTCAATAACCAATGGGTACATTCTTTACATTAACGATGGTGTATCTAATGATGCACCTGCCTATGGGTTTGGATGGAACTTAGTTCAGGACTTTACCCATGATGATGGAGGAATGATTGATGATAGAGATCGATTCTTCCCAGGTAACCCAGATCAAGATGGAAATACGGTTGAAGATGAATCTGGAAGATATTTGATTGAATATACATCAGAAGATTCAGGACCGAATAATTGTAGCACTACCATTTATACTGAAATAGATGTATTTAATCAGCCAAGTGTTCCAACTCTCGATGCAGCAACCATGGCTTTTGGAAGTACTGTTGGATTAATTAACAATTCATCGCCAGATGCTGGTGTGGATGCTGATGAGTACTTATTAGAGTATTGTGTAGGTCAAGATATCTCAGCTATGAACATATTCAATCAACAAGCTTGGGTGGCAGCTGAAGCTGGAACAGCAGATGATATTTGCTATTACCAGTATAATACTACTACAATGGAATATGACCTTTTAGGTTGTAGTACAGGCGGGATGCCATTCTTCGCAGCTCTTTCTGTTCCAAATACTGCAACAGAGCTGTCAGTTGATGAGACAGTTGAGTTTTTCATGACACAACAGCTAAATGGATGCGAATCTGAATTTAGAAAAGTGACAGTTACAGTGCATCCATTAGCTCCGGCTCCAACGATCACCGATACAGATGCTACATTATTTGCAGGAGAATATCACTTGGATTTTTGTGCTGACAATGGCGCGTCTGTTTCACCAGTTTCCTTTGAAATGGAGGCTTTGGGTGCGAATGAGGAATATGAATATATCGTAACAAGATTTAACTCATTAAACGTTGAGGTTTCTAATGATTCGGTTAGAACAAGTTCAAGAGATATCCCAATCATTGCCATAAGCGATGGAGAACGTCATGAATATAAGGTTCGAAAAGTTGACAATATAAATCCAGATGTGACATCTTCATTCACTGGTTGTGTAGGCGGAGAAATTTCTGTAATTATTTATGGTTTTGAAGAACCGACAGCGGTAACTGCGGCAGATTTTGATTTGAACACACTGGAATATCATGTTGGTGAAAATGCGACGGCGCTTGCGGATTTTGATCACACGGCGTTAGCGGATCAATATACCTGGTATGAGACTAATGTACCTGGTGGAATGATGGGTACCCCAGTTGCAAGCGGAGGTACATTCCTTGCTTCAAACTTGACTGGTTTCGATCAGAGCACAGTTACTACTCCTTATGTTGATGATGTTTATACTTATTATGTTACCAGAACTTCGAATGTAGATTCCGATTTCGGGTTCGATGGTTGTGAAAGTACTGATGTTCCAACTGCTGTAACAATTACTGTGCATTCAATACAGCGGCAACCAGAGATAGCGTCTGACAATTCTGCGAGTGGTATTAATACCACAGCATTTACAGATTTAAATGCAAGTGTGATCACGGATCCAGCCGTTGATTACTATTTCTCTATTTGTACTGACAGACTAGAAGCTGTAAATCTGCTTGTTGCATCTGAAACAATGTATGCAGGTGCTAGTAGAGTCTTTAGATGGTATGATTACGACATAACAGGGCCTGGTACCAGAGGTACGGAATTTACAACAGATGGTAGTGGTACAGCTAGTTTAGCAGAACTCCAGTTGACTTCTTTGAGTGGTATTTCTACATCTACTGACAGGTATTTTGAAATTGTTCAGATTACTGATAACGATGTTTTCGAAGGTACCGAAAGTGAAAGCACCTTAGTAAGGGTTCAAGTTTCACCTCAAGACGCCATTGAATTCAGAGATGATGCAACGGATCTTACTTTTGGAGATGAATTCTGTAGAGATGATGCACTTGGTAATATTCAAGTTGATTTGTTTGCAGATGGAGGGTCAGCAGGTTCTGCTAACGTTCAATTTGAAATCATATCATATTTAGACAATATTGGAACAACGCCATTTACAAGAACGGCAACTATAGATCATACTGCCGGAACATTTACTGTGGGTGAAGTGATAATAGGAGGAACTAGTGGTGATTCAGCTGTTGTCGTATCTGATGACGGTTCCACAATGACAATTACGGCAATGTCGGGTAATGGACTGCAAGTTGGTGAGACCATTACAGGAGGAACGAGTGCGGTTGCAGAAACGATTAATACCATTACTACAGGTTTTATTGATGGAAATCCTGACCTAGACTTTATTTTCCTCCATGATGGAGTTACTGGTTCGCAAGATGTTGGCGGTTCACCTACGGTGCATGAAATCAATATGATTTATTTAGATCCTACCACTCTTTGTGAAGGCTTTGCTTCTAAAACAATTACTATAAATCCAGATCCGGTAATTTCTTTCTTGGTCGATGGAAATGATATTGGATCATTCGGAGTAGGCGAAGATCAGTTTTGTTATGAGGATGGTATAATTAAGCTATTAGGAAGTCCAAGTGGTGGAACATTCACAAGTTCAGCACGAGGTGTTTTAGCTGCCAATGCCGAGGGTGGTGCAGACTTTAATACGGTTGATGAACATAATGCGTTCCACGGAGTAACAGGTACTGATGGAGAATTTTTAAATAGATCCACAATTGTAATAACCTATGATTACACCGATGCAAATGGTTGTGATAATTCGATAAGCACTACGTTATATGTTGATCCTCAACCACAAGTCTTGGAAGTTACAGGATTGGCGGCTACTGATTTAGCGGCGACAAGGCCTAGTAATTTTATTAGAATGACAAATTTCTGCGAGGATGCGACTGCAGTGGATTTCGAAATTCAAATGATAGATCCTTTGGATACAGATCCAGGAAGTATTGAAGAGGATGATTATACTGGCTATCAGTTTGATTGGACTGTTAATGGTAATGATTTTACTGTTAATAATGATAATGTTTTGAATTATGTGCTAGGCGTTGGTGAGACCAATTTAGTTGTGCAAGTTGTTGTGACTGATTTTAATGGATGTTTTGAAACTTTCAATGAGACCCATTTTCTCCAGGAATTACCTTCCTTAGACATAGTTGGAATTACTGATGGTGAATCATTCTGTGCAGATGATGTTGATCCTAATGATGGAGGTTCTACTTTAGGGTTGACAGATGCCACTGAGGACGGAAGCAGTTCGACTAATACAATAGCAGTAGGAGATGTAGTTAGTTGGTCAGTGGATTCGTACAATGAGGTGGATGGTGTAGGCGCAGCAGTTCAGATAGCATCTGGTGCTGGAACGCTTCCTACCGTGGATTTAGATGCTTGGCATACAGATGCCGGACTCGTTACTCCAGGTACTTTAGTAGGAGGCAATGCTACCTATCATATGATTACTATCGTTTATCAGGATCCTAGCAGAGAATATCAGGATATAGCTACTATG
>CAZWLS010000048.1:0-17397 GCA_964634415.1 uncultured Roseivirgaceae bacterium
TATTGCCATCCTCCCCAAATGTTTTTCTAAACTGACGGAAGTAAACCATGTCCGAATCGTCTTCCTGAACAATATTGGCCAGGTCGTAAGACCATTTGATGTTTTGAGATTGATATCCCATAAACACGGTCACCAGGGCCAGTACGACCATTAAAGTGACACGGAAACGTAGGATTGTATGAGCTAGTTTGGACCACATAATAAAATAGTGCGCAAAGGTAAGAAGATCATGCTTAGAGGCAAGATTTTCAGGGGTTTATGATCTTTAGTTAATGGAAGATTTAAACATTTATTTATTTTTTTTTAAAGCTGCTCTTTTTTTATACAGTTGTAGATGAGTACTTATATCTGGAAAACATATAGTAGAGAGGAGTTCTTGTCACTTTAATGATAAAATCAACACTAAATTTGACGTTCTTGTAACTATATAAGATGGGATTAGATCAGACTTCTTTACTGGTAGGATTTCTTGTCACTGTAAATCTGCAAGTGATTGTAATGGCAATTATTTTGTTTTTTAAGAAAAGAGAATCATTGATGTATTTCTCTTTAATAGGTCTGATATTATCACACAATTACTTTCGACCATTCATTAAGTTTTATTTTGAACCAAACTTTTTGTCCGCCTTTTTAGGTTATTCCCCTACTGCATTTTTTTATGCACCACTTCTATACTTATTTCTACTTTCACATATTTATAAGTTAAGCAGAAGAGTAAGGTTTTTACATCTAATTGCTCCATTTATCGTCTACGTTGCAGGGGCTTTTTGCTATGCAACTAATTGTATATCAGTTGATTTGCTTCAACTAATTTTAAATGTACTGGTATCAATTTTCCCAATTCTTTATCTCCCTTTATTGGTAAGCTCAGTAAAGAAGATGTTAGTCAACAATTCTGTCAGGGTAGTTTCCAAGGTAAGATGGTTTATTTTTTTATTTGATATTTATTTAGTGCTTTTTGCATTACTTCTTCTTCTTGGATATCGAGTTTTTGGGCTTATTTCGTCCAATACTGAAGCATTTGTTATTGAGTATATCTTCACTCCGATCTATGTCTTACTATGTGTTTATTATGTCATATACGCACTTACTGAGATGCAGATAGTACAAAGATTACTGCCGCCTAAAGTAAGCAATCAGAAAGGTGTTGTTGATTTATCGCACATAAAAAGGAGATTAGGAAGTGCTTTTGAAACAGAAAAATTCCATAAAAATCCTGATTTGTCTCTAGCCGATTTAGCACAATATGTTGGTGTTAGCAAATCACAATTATCTGATGTGTTGAACAACAATCTGAATACAACTTTCTATGATTTGGTAAACAAAAAAAGAGTTGAAGAATTTAAAAAACTTGTTAACATTCCCGAATACGATAAATACGACTTGCTCGGAATCGCGTATGAATCTGGCTTTAAATCGAAAGCTACTTTTAACCGAGCTTTCAAAAAGATAGAACACATTACCCCTGCTGACTATAAAAAGTCATTAATTCATTAAGCAATTCTATCCGGATCGTACTTTTTTGGTATCAAAAATTCTTTGAGTCGTCAGTTTTAAATGCTGGCAATAGTATTGAGCATCCTTATAAAGGATTAAATCTTAAATGCTCATACTATGCAAAAGAAACTAGTTTACCTATCACTATTCTTTACATGTATTCATGTAATAGGTCAAGATACTTTCACACCGCCATTACCTAAAGATTATTATTGGGTAGGAGATGGTGGGAAATGGTCCGACTTTGAAAATCATTGGGCTACAACATCAGGAGGGTCAACGTTTCATGTGACTGCTCCAACGCAATATGATAACGTCTTTTTTGACGAAAATTCATTTTCGCTCACTGGGCAGACAGTAACAATTGATGCCGACTTTGAAGTAGATGATTTGGAATGGAGCGGTGTTCAACATAACCCACGCCTTCAATCGGCATACCCAGATAAGCTTTCTGTATACGGATCGGTGAATTTAGTTTCGGGAATGAAAATAGACTTGTTCAGACTCAATTTATTTGGTGAAGCGACTGGCTTGATCTATAAGCAAGACGGTATTGGCAGCATACAGCACCTTGCTTTTTTTGGGAATGGCGAATATTCAATTGATTCAGATATTTCTGTAAGCAATTTCACTCAAGGGGCAGGTGTTGTTTACTACAATAGTTCTGAAATCAGATGTTCGCAAGATTTTAATATCGTTAAGGTATCCTCCGCTACTAGTGGCGCAGACGTTCGACTAGATGAAGCATCTATTCGGTGCCGAGATTTTGAGATAACAACCTCAGATTATGTGCTAGATGCGGGGATTTCTACTATTAGTGCAAGTAGAAACTTCGATGCTGGTAGCGGAGATACTTTTTATTCTTTATTAATGAATGGAAGTGGATCACTTTTAGGAGCCAATACATTCGAAACATTTGAAATTCAACAAGGTAGTACTGTCCTTTTCGAAGCAGGTGTCTCTCAGAAAATAGAAGGAGACTTTGTTTTGAACGGAGAAGAGGGTGATGGCATAAGCATAAGTTCAACCTCTTCAACAGTACAAGCAATAATTACTAAAAGTACTGGTACTGTTAATGGAAATTACCTTGAAGTTAAAAACATTAATGCTACAGGTGGGGCCGATTTCTATGCTTTTAATTCTATAGATGATGGTAATAATGAAGGCTGGAGCTTCTTAGAAATGCAGGCGGTTAGTTTCGATGAACTTCTTTCGAAAACTTATGGTGACGATCCGTTTGATCTGTTCGCCACTGCAAGTTCTGGCCTCCCTGTGGTTTTTAGTAGTTCTAATGAGTCTATCGTTAAGATTACAGAGAATCTTGCTTCAATAGTTGGTTCTGGATCTGTAGTTATTACTGCTATTCAGAATGGGAATGATCAGTATGCTCCGGATATGGTCGAACAAATTTTGGAAATCAGCAAAGCAGATCTAACAGTCATTGCTGAGGATAAAATGAGATTCTATGATGATCCTAACCCTGCCTTTACAGCTGCTTATTCAGGTTTTGTCAACAGTGACGATCAATCAGCTTTAGATAAACTTCCCAGTTTAGCATCGTCAGCAACAAAGGAAAGCTCAGTTGGCGAATATGTCATTGAGATAAGTGATGCAGAGGATGATAATTATAACTTTAGTTATGTGGAAGGGAGACTGACAATAAACAAAAAAATTGCAGCACTTTCGTTTAGCAATCTCGAGCAGTCAGCGGATGGCTCTTCCAAGATACCACAGGTAATAACAAATCCACCCAACTTAAACTGGTTAATCAATTGGCAACAAGATGAAGCTCCAACTGAAGCAGGGTCGTATGAATTCACAGTTATAATTGACGAGGAAAATTATGAAGGTGAATCTTCCAGTATATTGGTTTTGACACCTGTACTAGAAGTACAAGATAATTCAACAATCGAGGTTTACCCAAACCCATCAAGTTCTCAAGTTAGAATAAGCAGCTTTGACTATTTAACAGCGTCCATTTTTGATTTAAATGGAAGGTTAATGCTGGTTTCGAATACGAATGGATCAACCGATGTATCTCAGCTAGAGGAAGGTGTCTACATAATCAAACTTCGGAATGCAGACGGAGATACAGAAGCATTGAAGCTTATCATAAAAAAATAATCAGGCTTCATTTTTAAAATCAAACCGACAATTATTATGAGAATTATTCTATTACTGATTTCAAGCCTTTTATCTTCTGTTTCCTTTTCCCAAGATTTCGTATCGAAGTGGAAAACGACCTCAGCTTACGAAAAAATTGGAATTTCAGTTTATTTGCCCGCTACCAGTGTTTATAACTATACAATTGATTGGGGTGATGGTTCATCAAGTACTAATGTAACTGGAGGTATTGGTCATACCTATTCTAGTCCGGGAACTTATGAAGTAAAGATTAGTGGCGTTTTTCCACGCATTTATTTTTATGGATCTACTAGTGCTGATAAAATAATTTCTATTGAAGAATGGGGGTCTAATAAATGGGAAAGTATGGAAAAAGCATTTTATGGCTGTTCGAATCTTGTAATTAATGCCAGAGATGAGCCTGACCTAACTAAAGCTACTAGTATTAGTGGTATGTTTCAAGGTTGTTCTTCAATGGTTGGTACAACCTTGCATGATTGGGATGTGAGCAATATAACAGACATGAGTTATGTTTTTTATAGAGCGGAAAAATTCAATGGAGATTTAGGTAATTGGGATGTAAGCAGCGTCGCAGACATGAAATTCATGTTTTCTGAGTCATCTTTTAATCACGATATAAGTACATGGGATGTCAGAAATGTAACTGATATGAGCGCCATGTTTGCAAGCTGCAAAGACTTTAATCAAGATATAGGCGGATGGGATATGAGTAGTGTTGCTAGTATTAATGGCATGTTTAGGAAAGCCTCATCTTTTGATCAAAACTTAAATAGTTGGGATTTGAGAAATGTGAAGAGTATGCGGAGTACATTCTCTGATGCTACTGTTTTTAATGGGGATATTTCTAGTTGGGATGTAGGAGCTGTTACAGATATGAGGCAAATGTTTTGGAATGCAGATGATTTCAATGGCGATATGAGCCGCTGGGATGTAAGCAGTGTCACACGCATGGATGAAATGTTTACTAATTCAGATTTATTAAGAAATCAAGATTTAAGTTCCTGGGATGTCTCAAGTGTTACAAGTATGTATCGGATGTTTGAAGGTTTACCATTAATGAAGGATTTCAAAATAGAAAACTGGGATGTATCGAATGTGGTGAATATGAATAGAATGTTTGCAAAATCATCTCTTTTCAACACGAATCTAACCAAGTGGAATGTTAGTAGTCTTGTTGATGCAGGCTCAATGTTTTATGGAGCATCATCATTTAATTATGCATTAGGATCTTGGGATATAGCTGCTGTTGAAGATTTATCTCATTTTTTAAATGGAAGCGGGATATCCATAGTTAACTATGATAGAACATTAATCGGATGGTCAAAACAGAGTCTAAAGAACGGAGTAGAATTGACTGTTAATTCCCAGTATTGTGCTTCCCAAAGCGAACGTCAATCAATAATTGATGACTTTAATTGGATTATTTATGATGATGGTAAAAAACCAGGTTTCTGTACAGGAATTAAAACTAAATCTACACCATCCAATAGTGAAGACGAAGCATTCACAGCAAACATCATTTTATATCCTAATCCTGTTAAAGACAAAATCACGGTAAACAATGAGAATGGAAGTGTTGGACTATTAAATATGTTCAGTCGCGAAGGACGAATCATTCTAAGCAAAAAGTACAATAGCGACCAATTAAAATTTGAAGTAGATGTTTCCGGATTAATTGAAGGAACATACATTATACATTTTGAAGAAAATGGTAAGGTCATTAAAAAGTCCCAAATAATTATTAATTGATGAATTATGAGACTTTAAATCCCTTAAGGTTGATACTAAGGTGGCAAAGGCTATGGTAAGCCAATGCGAGGCAGTTTCCTGGGGAGGCTGCCTTTTTTCTGAGTCGTCCATTTTACCTTATTGCCATTTGTATTGCTATGGGGATGAAGGATTGGGTACCTTGCAGCAATGCATAAAAATGTATGGACACTAACCATTGCTCAGGCTTTCATGATGTCCGTGAATTCTCTCAATGTATTCGCGGGAGGATTGATTGGAAATAAAATTGCTCCTTCAGAAAAACTGGCAACATTGCCTGTTGCTTCGATAATAGTTGGTACTGCCTTGGCTACGGTCCCTTTGACGATGCTGATGAAAAAGCTTGGTCGAAGAAAGACATTTTTGATGGTAGCCGCTTATTCGTTAGTCGTAGCATTTTTAGCATCTTATGCCATTTATATTTCGCATTTCTATCTCTTTTCTTTATGTACGTTCCTTTTAGGTGTGACTAGCGCTTGCATCATGCAATTTCGATTTGCCTCTATGGAAAGCGTTAGTGTGGATCAAATACCAAAGGCAGCATCTTATGTGCTACTAGGTGGAATTGCCGCTGCTTACATTGGCCCAGAAGTGGCATTGTTGGGGAAAGATATCTTGGCAACGGAGTTTGCTGGCTCATTTTTGTTGTTGGGAGGTTTATTTGTAATGGGATTCTTGATTTTGTTGAGATATGAGAATACCATAAGTCAAGAAGAAAAGGCTATAGCTAAACCTCGAAAAATGTCTGTGATTGCGTCACAAAAAACATTTTGGGTTGCGATTTTAGGTGCTACTATTGGCTATGCAGTAATGGCTTTCATAATGACGGCAACTCCGGTAAGTATGCATGTCATGGATGGTCATTCGTTGAATATCACAAAAACAGTCATTCAAAGTCATATAGTTGCGATGTTCTTGCCGTCGCTAATCACTGGGCACTTGATCAATAGATTTGGTGTTTCTGTGGTCATGATATTGGGATTGATAGCATATCTGATTTGTGTTGGCTTTGCATTTGCGGGTCATTTTGTACACAACTATTGGACAGCTCTCATCTTACTTGGAATAGGATGGAATTTTCTATTTGTTGCAGGCACCACTTTATTGCCACAAACCCATACATCTGGCGAGCGGTTTAAAGTCCAAGCATTTAATGAGTTTTTCCTTTTTAGTAGCCAGGCCGTTGCCTCACTTTCAGCAGGTTGGGTAGTCTTTGAATTTGGATGGGAAGTCTTGCTACTTGTTACCTTGCCGTTCATTCTTATTCAATTTATCATCTTGGCGGTTTGGAAAAGCAATAAAATCATGATTGCTTCTAAAGCAGAAGATTAAGGCTTCTTGGTTAAATTTAAGTAGTAAAACAACCGAGACTATGCCAAAACTGAGAATCAACTCCGTGCAATGTACCACACCAGATGAGATAGATAAAGATGAAATGTTTCTTAAAAAAGACGGTCATAAGATTTGGCCTGAAGGTGAACTCTATCATAGAGTGGATACCGGAGACGTTGAACAAGTAGGTCTGGTGTTAGATGTGAATGAAGGTTGGAATGAAATCGAGTTATGGGATTTCGACTTTGTGACACTCAATGATAAACTTGGGGTATTCAAATTTAAGGTTGATGATAGTCCAGGAAAGTTCTCCACCAGTATGACATTGCTAGAAAGAGATAGCACAGCTAGCTACATCTTGTTTTGGGAAATTCTGGATAAAGATGGAAAGTCCGTGGATGATTAGACGGGAAGTCTGTATCCTTTAATCGTTTTATAAAGCCTAACAGCGTGAGAATCTGTAAGTCCGCTGATAAAATCAATGACTATCTGTAAAGCTTCATAGACAGATTCAGCGCCTTTAAGTTGAACTTCGTATTCCTCAGGTAGAAGTCTCAAAATTGACTTATGCTTAGGCAATGGCTTGTCAAACTGGTTAGCGTAGACTGCATTAGCAAAAGAATCGATTAGGTTATCAATTACTTCATAACCACCCGCCTCTTTTTCCAATACCAACTTGGAGCGATAGATTTTGTCTATTGACAATGTGATTATTTTCTTGAGTGCAGGTGCTGAGGGAATCAAGCTTGTTAGATCAGTGTCAAAACTACCTTCACGCATGGCTTTCTCATTTTGTATAAATGCCTCAGAGCATTCTTGGATAAGTTGACCAATGGCCATGGCACGAAGTGTACCTAGACGCTCATTTTGTGATGCTATTTTCTGGACTTTTTCTTCTGAATAGGATGCCCCAATAATCTCTGCTAACAAGCTCTTTACTTGATCGAAAGGAACAAGACCAAGTCTACAGCCATCCTCCAAATCGATGATGTGATAACAGATGTCATCAGCGGCTTCAACTAAGAATGCTAAAGGGTGCCTGCTCCATTTATTTGGAGCTAGCTGAACAAGCTCCATTTCTGAAGCCATTTCAGCGAATAGGCTTGCATTGCATTGATAGTATCCAAACTTTTTCTGGCTTTTTCTGCCTTTTTCTTTTTCACAGGATGATGAAAGCGGATATTTGGTGAATGCACCGAGAGTGGCATATGTCAGTTTTAAACCACCATTTCCCTTGCTATTTAATATTCTAAGTCCCTGTGCATTTCCTTCAAATGTTGTAAGGTCTTTCCATTCCTCTTTTGAAACTTTGTTTTCAAAAAATTGGCCATGTGGGTTAGTTAAAAAGAAGGATGAAATGCTGTCTTCTCCTGAATGGCCAAATGGAGGATTTCCCAAGTCATGTGCAAGGCAAGCAGCTCCAACAATGCCACCAAAATCGTGCACTGTATATCCTGCTTCATTAAGTTCAGGATACTCTTCTAGAAGATAGATTCCCGCATTTTTAGCAAGTGAGCGTCCAACGACTGATACTTCTAGACTATGAGTCAATCGAGTGTGTACAAAGTCGTCCTCAGGTAGCGGAAAAACCTGTGTTTTATCTTGTAGTTTTCGAAAGGGATGGGAAAAGATGATGCGATCAAAATCTTGTTCAAATCGACTTCTCGTCTGATCATGTGCTATAGTTTGACTTTCGCCAGGTCGTTTATGTGATAAAAGTTGAAGCCAGTTCATACGTATAAATTAGGTTTTTTCTAACAATAGCGGATCTTGATGAAGCAGTTTGCAAAGTGTTGAATAAGTCATTGGATGCTTTTCGTTGAATTCAACAGGTCTCTCAAAGAAATTTTCAACAGCCACGGCAAAGAACTCCTCATTGTTAACTCCGCCATACTTTCTGAAAAAAGTCTCTTCTCCATTCTTGATCTCTATCATCGTTCTACGTGCATGATTTTCCCACTTTTTTAAAACTGTATCATCTAAAAAACCATATTCAGAATTCATAATCCTATTTTCAAGTCTTAGCGCATGAGCCATTTCATGAAGACCAAGGTTTCTTCCATCTTCTTGCAAATAGCCTTCTACAAAGTCTTTCCAAGAAAGGGCTATGGCTTTCATTTTTGGATTTACTTCCCCTTTATGATAGGCTTTGTTCTGATGGTTATAAAAACTTTCCGGAAAAACGAAAATCTTATAGAAATACGGAAATACTATTCCTCTAAAGCCAAAAGTAAGCTGGGCTGCAGATGCAGAAATCAATACCTTCATTTCATCAGTAACAGACTGCATTTGCCTGGGGATGAAATCCTTACTAGACATGAACCTCGCAACCTTATGAATGAATATTTTCTTGGATCTTGGGGGTAACTTCTTGTAATAAACAAAATGCTTCTCCAAGTATCTAACATGAGTTTCATTGAAGAAATATGGAGATAATTGAGATTTTGCCTCTAGGAAAAAGTAATAGATCACATCATAAAATATCCCTAGGATCAAAAAGCCAATGACTCCAAATAAAATGATGATTAAGATCATTGCATTTTTAGCAGATGTTTCATGTCTACTTTATCATGAAGCTTTTGAATTAATTCGGAGACTGACACTCTTTCTTGGCTCATGCTGTCACGTTCTCTGATCGTCACAGTATTGTCCTCCAATGTTTGATGATCAATAGTCACACAATATGGAGTGCCGATAGCATCTTGCCTTCTGTACCTTCTTCCGATGGCGTCCTTTACATCATATTGAAAAGTAAAATCAAAACGAATTTCATTCAATATTTCCTCAGCTTTTTCAGGCAGGCCATCCTTGTTTACAAGGGGAAGAATAGCAACCTTGTTTGGCGCTAAAGCAGGTGGAATCTTCAAAACAGTACGTTCACTTCCATCCTCTAGCTTTTCTTCTGTATACGCTGCCGACATTACTGCGAGGAACATTCTATCTAATCCAATAGAGGTCTCGACTACATATGGCACATAGCTTTCATTTGTATTTTGATCAAAAAACTGAAGCTTTTTACCGGAGTGCTCTTCATGCGCTTTAAGATCAAAATCTGTACGAGAGTGAATTCCCTCAAGCTCTTTGAATCCCATTGGAAAATCGAATTCAATATCCGCCGCTGCATTGGCATAGTGTGCAAGATTGATATGATCATGGAATCGATAGTTCTCTTCACCAAGCCCTAATGCTTTATGCCAGTTTATTCTTTTTTGTTTCCAGTGCTCATACCATTCCATCTCAGAGCCAGGCTTCACAAAAAATTGCATTTCCATCTGTTCGAATTCACGCATTCTGAAGATGAATTGACGTGCAATTATTTCGTTTCTGAAAGCCTTTCCAATTTGCGCAATACCGAAAGGAGGCTTCATACGTGCCGTCTTCTGTACATTGAGGTAGTTTACAAAAATTCCTTGAGCAGTTTCAGGTCTTAAGTAAATTTTATCTGCGCCATCAGCCAATGATCCCATTTCGGTAGAGAACATCAGGTTGAATTGACGAACATCTGTCCAATTCTTAGAGCCAGAAACAGGATCTGCAATTTCTAATTCTTCTATCAGCGCTTTTACATCAGCTAAATCTCCACTCCCCAATGAGCTGCCTAATCGATTTTCAATAGACTTAATTTTTTCCTTGTAACCCACTACTCTTGGGTTGGTGGATACAAATTGTTCTTCATCAAAATCATCGCCAAAACGTTTGGCCGCTTTGGTTACTTCTTTTTTGATTTTTCCCTCAATCTTAGCGATATACTCTTCCACCAGGACATCAGCTCGGTATCTTTTCTTAGAGTCTTTGTTGTCGATGAGGGGGTCATTGAATGCATCCACATGGCCAGAAGCCTTCCATGTAGTAGGGTGCATAAAAATAGCCGCGTCTATTCCAACAATATTTTCATGCATACGCACCATTGCTTGCCACCAATATTCCTTGATATTGTTCTTCAGTTCAGATCCATTGGGACCATAATCGTAGGTCGCCCCAAGGCCATCATATATATCACTTGAAGGATAGATAAATCCGTACTCTTTGCAGTGAGAAACAATGTTTTTTAATGATCCTCCGTCTGGTGTATTGCTCATAGCCCGCAAAGATATGTTTAGCTATTTTCTTTTAGCTTCTTGGCTCAAACTTTTTACTACTTATCAAATTTGAACTGTAGCTCATTTAAGCTCTTAATAGATCCAACTACGGTCAGAGTATCCTTATATCGCAGACGGGTATACCCATGCGTGATAATGGTTTGACCACCTCTCACTACAGATAGAATAATTACATCTGCGGGCAACCGAAGGTCCCTGAGTGTTATACCATGTAAATCGTGATTGAGCAGCTCTATATCCCTTGTATCCTTGCCTTTCGACATACCTAGTAGAAGGGAGGCTGCTTGCGGCGATCGCACAAAATGATCAAGCAGACTCACAATTGCCGTTGAAGGATCTACAATTTTTACTCCCAGAGCAAGGAATTTTTGCGAGTAAAAACGCTGATTCAAGCGCACTATTAGATCACGCGTTCCAAACTTGTTGTAGGCTATTTCGCATACTTGAAGGTTTTCTTCATCAGTCAACATGCAGATAATGGCTTCAGATTTATCAGCATTTACTCGTTTCAATTCTTCAAAAGATAAGTTCTTCAGGTAGACCATATTGATACCTTCTGGTTCTTGGAAATCCCCGATATCTTTTTTCGTAGCTAGTTGAACCTCCCAACCATTATCAAGTAATTGATGTGCTAACGCTACGGACTGACTCTCAAACCCTATGATTGTGGCATCTCGAATACCATCAAATTCCGGAGTTGGAGCTTTGCTTCTATCTTCTCCTACTTTATAAATCGCCCATTTGAATAGTGGTGGGCCAATGAATTGATTCAAAACAATTAGTGCGATGATTACAGTAGAAAACTGAGGACCCCACTCGGGGAATTCCTTCGAAACAACTGTTGCCAAACCTAAGGCAACACCCGCTTGAGTCATATATGGCATCCAACCGAGGTGGTTAAATTTCATTGGGTCCTTGGCGAGCATTCCTCCAGTATACCCACCGATCACCATTGTAGCTGTTCTAACTATGAATAAAATCAATGCCACCCCGAGTACATTCCCAATTTGGTCTAAGGCAAACGTCGCTCCTGTCAATGTGAAAAAGCACACGTAAATAGGGATGCTTACATCCTCTAAGATTTTCAAAAACTCAGGCCTTGATTTAGAATAATTGGTAACATGAAAACTAGCTAGAATACATATTAAAAGAGGTTCTAAAAGTATACCATGGTTAAATTGTGCTTCTGACCATTCATCTGCAAAAGAAGATAGTAGGTAAGCAGAATATCCTATTAAGAGTACAAGCGCCGTTTTTGAATATCGACGAATTCTCCACTCCAATGTTTTCTTTAGGATGAATCCATAAACGAAGAATCCCAAAACAAACGAAAGACCAAGCTCCAGGATCAAGATTAGCAGTTCAACAAAATTGAAATCTGTACCAGAAATCAAAACTTGAGAGAGTGAAATACAAATAGAAAAGAGTATAATAACTAGGAAGTCCTTAACTACAGTCACCCCCATTACTGTCTGAACGTAGGGGCCTTTTGCTCGTAATTCGTTGATAACTGCAATTGCGGATGCAGGTGACCTTGCAACAAATATGGCTGCAGTGATCATCGAAATAGCGATTTTCGCTGGATTATTCATCTCAGCCATGTATGGAATGAAATCACTCAAAAAGAAGATAGCGATCGTACCAAGCACAAACGTCACTACAAGTTGACCAAACGTATTCCATTTAATGGAACTTATTCTACTTCTTAATTCACGTAAATAAAGCTCTGCACCCGCAGCAAAAGCGATAAACGCCAGTGCGATTTCGTTGATGAAATTAAGACCTGATTTTGCTGATATAGGTATCAATCCTATGATATATGGGCCAGTGATCAATCCTGTGAATATTAACCCAGTGATCAACGGAAGTCTAATGCGCTGAAATGCCTTAGCTATTTGATTCGCTGAAATAGCTATCACAAAAAATCCCGCAATTAGCACTATAAGTTCCTTATCCGTAGCTAGTGATTCCAAATTTTTGTCTTTTGGCGTACATCTTGCATTGGTAATACGACTAAATTAGTTCTAGTCGAATCAATCTAGCAAGTTGCACGTTTTGGTTAGTGTTAATCTGACAATTTAAATGATATGAACAAGTTCACAGTTTTTTTGGCATCAATTCTTTTATCAATTTCTTTATTTGGTCAATCTGGCGTTTCACACAATGGCTTTGATCAACTACTGCAAAAGTATGTCGATGATCAAGGGATGGTCAATTACAAAGGGTTAAAGCAGGACAGATCCAAGCTTAAATCTTACTTGGCTATTCTTGAAAATAATGCCCCTCAAAAGTCATGGACAAGGGATCAAAAACTTGCTTATTGGATCAATGCGTACAATGCATATACACTCGATTTGATTTTGGAGCATTATCCTGTAAAAAGCATCAAAGAGATAGGATCAACTATTAAAATACCATTCGTAAGTACAGCTTGGGATGTTAAATTCATAAACATCGGTGGCAAGGAATATGATTTGAATAACATTGAGCATGGGATTATTAGAAAAGAGTTTAATGAGCCTAGAATACACTTTGCGCTGGTTTGCGCGGCTGTCTCATGCCCTAAATTGCAAAATCGAGCATATACTCCAGAAAAATTGGAGGAGCAGTTAACTACGGCAGCGAAGCAGTTTCTTGCTAATCCTTCTAAGAATAAAATAAGTTCAAATAAGGCAACACTGTCAAAGTTGTTTAATTGGTATGGTGGTGACTTCAAGACCGATGGGACATTGATAGAATACATTAATAAGTACTCTGCTACGACATTAAATAAGAATGCTAAAATTGCATGGATGGATTATAACTGGGACTTGAATGAACAATAGGAATCCAAGAACAAGCGCATAAAAAAAGCCCTGACAATAATCAGGGCTTTTTTATTGAATGAGATTTTTATTTCACGATCTTCCGACCGATACTATGGTATTCAAATCCTAGTTCTTCCATCTGAGAAAGGTCGTATAGGTTTCGACCATCGAAAATCACTTTATTTTTAAGCGTTGCTGTGATTTTGTCAAATTCTGGCGTTCTGAAAATTGGCCATTCAGTCATGATCATCAATGCATCAGCATCTTCAAGTGCATCATATTGATTCTCAGCGAAATAAATTTTGTCACCAAATAACCCTTTTACGTTTTCCATCGCCTCTGGATCGTAAGCTTTCACCTTTGCCCCTTTGTCTAGTAATATTTGGATATTTTCTAAAGCCGGAGCCTCACGGATATCATCCGTATAAGGTTTAAATGCAAGCCCCCATATAGCAATTGTCTTTCCAGCGAGATCATTGCCGAAGTATTGGCTTAGTGGCTCAACTAATTTCTGTTTCTGTTTTTGATTGACATCCATCACAGAGTTTAAGATTCGGAAATCGTAGTCTACTTCTGTAGATGATTTAGCAAGAGCTTGAACATCTTTAGGGAAGCAACTTCCTCCATAACCAATTCCAGCAAACAAGAATCTATTTCCAATTCTAGAATCAGTGCCAATTCCTTTTCTCACTTTGTCAACATCTGCTCCCATTAGTTCACAGAGATTGGCGATCTCATTCATGAATGTGATCTTGGTTGCGAGGAAAGAGTTGGCTGCGTATTTTGTAAGTTCAGCAGATCGAACATCCATAAAAAGAATAGGGTTACCCTGACGTACAAATGGCGCATATAATTTCTTCATTAACTCAATAGATCTTGGCTCTTCAGCGCCTATCACTACACGATCTGGTTTCATGAAGTCGTCAACAGCTACCCCTTCTCTCAGGAACTCAGGATTCGAAACAACTTCGAAATCTACCTTCGCTCCCTCTTTTACCTTGGCGGTAACTTTTTCTGCGGTTCCAACGGGAACTGTACTCTTGTCGACAATTACAGTAAATTCTTCTAGCATTGGGCCTAGATCTTCTGCAACCTTCAAAACGTATTGAAGATCAGCTGATCCATCTTCTCCTGGAGGCGTTGGAAGTGCCAAAAAGATGATTTGTGCACCTTTAATACCTTCTTCAAGACTCGTAGTAAATTCAAGTCTTCCTTGTCGAATATTTCTTTCAAATAAAGCCTCAAGACCAGGCTCATATATAGTTACTTGCTTATTGTTGAGCTTTTTAACTTTTTCTTCATCTATGTCAACGCAGGTAACATTGTTACCCGTCTCAGCAAAACATGTACCGGTAACCAGTCCAACGTATCCTGTTCCAACAACCGCAATTTTCATTTTCGTATTTTTTTAATCTTAACGGGGCGCAAAGCTAAAGCTTGTTTAGTAATTCAAATAAGCCTTAGCTATTTTTTGGTGAACAAGATTAGTAATTTTGCGTTCCGAACTAAAACAAACGTTTTAAAGAATGTCAACAGCAACATTAACATCCCCCGAAGAAATAAATGAGAACAAAGAAATGATCGCTCAGATGGTTCGCGATTTTTGTTCGAAAGAGATAGAGCCGCACAAAATGAAGTGGGACGAAACTCAAGAATTCCCTGCCGATGTCTTTCATAGGATGGGCGAGCTTGGATTGATGGGAGTATTGGTTCCTCAAGAGTATGGAGGTGCTGGGTTTGGGTATCATGAATATGCTACCGCAATAATAGAATTATCTAAGGTTGACGGATCGATAGGTCTCTCAATGGCAGCTCATAACTCACTTTGTACAGGTCACATCCTTCAGCACGGTAGCGAAGAGCAAAAAAGAAAGTACTTGCCAAAACTTGCTTCTGGTGAGTGGATTGGAGCATGGGGACTTACCGAACCAAACACGGGTTCAGATGCGGGGAATATGAAAACTGTAGCTGTAAAGGAAGGAGATGAGTGGGTAATAAATGGTGCTAAAAACTTCATTACACATGGCAATACAGGAAATGTGGCTGTAGTTATCGCAAGGACTGGAGAGCCAGGTAAATCCAGAAACGGTAGTGCATTCATTGTGGAACGAACGAACCCAGGCTTTAAGCAGGGAAGAAAAGAAGATAAGCTAGGTATGCGAGCTTCTGAGACATCTGAAATGATTTTTGAGGATTGCAGAATTCCAGCAGAAAATCTAATTGGTGAAGTTGGTGATGGATTTGTTCAAGCATTAAAAGTGTTAGACGGCGGAAGAATTTCTATTGCCGCATTAGGCTGTGGTATTGCAGAAGGAGCACTCGATGCTGCACTTGCATACTCTCAAGAAAGAGAACAGTTTGGAAAATCGATCTCTAGCTTTCAGGGTATCTCATTCAAACTCGCAGATATGGCAGTAAAAGTAGAAGCAGCAAAACTTTTAACCTATCAAGCAGCCGAGTTGAAAAACCAAGGCAAGAGTGTAAATAGAGAATCAGCGATGGCTAAACTTTACTCTTCAGAAATTGCTGTTGAAGTTGCGAATGATGGTGTGCAAATTTTTGGTGGATATGGTTACACAAAAGACTATCCTGCTGAAAAGTACTACCGCGATGCTAAGCTTTGTACAATTGGAGAAGGGACATCTGAAATTCAAAAGGTTGTAATATCAAGAACCTTATTGAATCAATAATTGTAATGAAATAAAATTGCTGCTATATTTGCGGCCCATTAAAAATTCTGAAATGTTAATAATCAACGTTAAAGAGAACGAGTCAATAGACAGAGCACTTAAGAGATTTAAGAAGAAGTTCGAAAAAACAGGTGTATTAAGAGAGCTTAGATCAAGAACTCACTTCAAAAAGCCTTCTGTGGCTAGAAGAGAAGAGATTATCAAAGCACGATACATCCAACATCTAAGAGACGAGGAAAATAAATAATCTTTTCTCCTTCTTCTTCACCTAAGATTTTAATAAGTTAGTATTCACCTCATTTCCAGAGGTGATGCTGCTTATGGTGGAGACTTTCCTTAAATATCTTTCCTTTGAAAAACGCTATAGCAAGCATACGGTAGAAGCGTACCGGAAAGATCTTCTGCAATTTTCCGATTTTTTATCATCCGATTTTGAGATAGATTCCATTGAGGAAGCGAATCATCCACACATTAGAGGTTGGATAGTTACACTGATGGATAATGAAATATCTCCAAAATCAGTTAATAGAAAAATTGCTACACTCAAGTCGTTCTATAAATTTTTATTAGGCAGAGAATATATTGAAGCTAATCCTGCCTCTCAGATTAAGCCTTTAAAGACTGAAAAAGATCTTCCAACTTTTGTCAAGGAAGATGAAATCACTATGCTTCTCGATAGAGTGGAATTCGAAGCAGATTTCTTTGGTCAGCGCGACCGCCTACTCCTTGAACTTCTATACTCGACAGGTATTCGCCTGGCTGAGCTACAAGGGTTAAAAGAATCAGATGTTAATTTTTATGAAAATACCATACGTGTATTAGGAAAAAGGAATAAAGAGCGAATCATACCAATCGGGAATTCGTTAATAGAGATGATAGGGAACTATCAGAAACTTAAAAATGAAATGGGTATGGTAGGAGAGAATTTGTTACTGACTGATAAAGGAGAACCTTTGTACCCGATGTTTATTTATCGCAAGGTCAATAAGTACCTAAGTGCGGTAACTACTTTAAGCAAAAAGAGCAACCTGAGCGCGTATTTCGGACCGGAAGAAGGAC
>CAZWLS010000049.1:0-17392 GCA_964634415.1 uncultured Roseivirgaceae bacterium
TCCTATTGCCCGATAAATGTCCCAAAGTTTCGAAGTAAAGGGTATAGTAAATATTAAAGATCAGACGGTAACACTCAGGAATCTTAAAATGAAAACTAAGGCTGCAGATTTGAAAGCAAGCGCAAAATATGTGGCGAGAAATAAGAATAAGGCAAAAACCAATTTTAATGTTAGGCTCACAGACGTAGATGTAAAAAGTATGATGGATATTATGCCATTTATGGACACCTTGCTTCCTATGGCAAAAGACTTTGATGGAATTGTGAATATGGGAATGAAGGGATCTGCTAAGATTGGTCAAAACATGGCAATAAATGAATCTACTCTAGAAGCTGTCGCACGAATGGAAGGTCAAAATTTGGTTCTATTAGACGGAGAAACATTTCAATACTTGGCAAAGACATTGAAATTTAAAAACCGAGAAAAGAATATTTTGGACACACTTGCTGTTGAAATGGCTATTGAAAACGGAGCATTAGAAATATTCCCGTCTTTGGTAACAATGGATAGGTATAAGGTGGCAATAGGAGGAATTCAGAATTTAGACCTTTCTTACAACTATCATATTTCGGTATTGCAGTCTCCACTTCCATTTAAAACCGGAATTGACATTACAGGTATAGCTGAAGATTACGACTATAAGATCACCAAAGCCAAATACAAGTATATTTTCTCAGATAAAGAGAAGCATAAGGATAAGGTAGACCCAGAACTAATACGGAGAAAGAACGAAATCCTTGAAAGGATAAAATTTGAAAATTAAATTTCCTGTTGTGATTGGGTTTCTAAATTCCTCCTTTATCACATTTAAATGGAATTATCCGTGTATGCTACCCATTAACCATTCATCACATTTCTACGGATGAATTCAAACAAACAATCCCCTTTGTTTGTCACAATAGCATCTAAAACCTAGAAAAGTGAAACAACAATTCAAATCTTTGGCTTTCTTGATTCTTCTATCAAGCTCGTTATCACCTATTTACTCCCAAAGACCTTCCGGTCCGCCAAGTGGATATCAAGGAAAAAAAGCTCCTGAAGTAGGGTATGGAAAGATAAGCGGCGTCGTGCTTGATAACAACCAAGAGCCAGTACCATATGCTACTGTGAGATTGCTTTCTGCCAAGGACGGAAAATTAATAAATGGAACGATTGCAGAAGACGATGGCAAATGGGTAATAAAGAATATTCCAGAAGGAGATTTTAACATAGATATTTCATTCATAGGTTATGAAACTATTACAAAAGGTCCTTTTACTGTCACAGGAAAAGGTGAGACATATAATCTGGATAACATAGTAATTACTTCTTCAGCGACAGAGCTAGAGCAAGTAGTAGTAGAAGGTGAACGAGAGCTGATTGAAGATAAAGTCGATCGTATTGTGTACAACGCAGAACAAGACAATACTACTGCAGGAGGTGATGCTTCAGATGTGTTGAGACGGGTTCCTCTGCTCTCCGTTGATTTGGAAGGAAATGTATCATTGAGAGGAAGTAGTAATATTACTGTTTTAATCGACGGTAAGCCATCAACTATAACAGCAGGTAATCTAGCCGATGCGTTGAAGCAAATTCCGGCAGATGAAATAAAATCTGTTGAAGTAATTACATCCCCATCAGCTAGATATGATGCTGAAGGCACA
The DNA here is from genome assembly GCA_964634415.1 of uncultured Roseivirgaceae bacterium. Taxonomy (GTDB): domain Bacteria; phylum Bacteroidota; class Bacteroidia; order Cytophagales; family Cyclobacteriaceae; genus Ekhidna. Next base: position 1,644 of record CAZWLS010000049.1, read on the forward strand.
GGCGGAATTATAAATATTATTACCAAAAAGAATAACCTACAAGGAGGAACACTTTCTATTAATACCGGAGTAGGGTATAGAGGATCGAATCTGGGGCTAAATGCAGGCTATCGTACAGGGAAACTTGGGCTATCTCTTGGCGGAAACGGATATGCTGGTTACAATATCATTGGATCCCTTGATAATTCACAAATTGTAAGAGATTCTGATGGTACAGAGCTCTCTAGAACAAATCAATTTGCTGAAACTGTTAGTTCTCGAATTTCTGGTAGATACAATTTTGGTTGGGATTATACTTTTAATAAATACCATTTTGTAGGAGGTGGAGTCAATTATAGAATATTTGATTCGAGAAATGATCAAGATGACAGAATCACTGAATTGATAGATAACAGTGGCTCAAGATCTATTACAGAGGATGTCTTTACGCTAACAAACTCTAACAGTGTAGATCTTAATTTTAATTATATACGCTCGTTTGAAAAGAAAGGGAAGGAAATAAGTTTAATCTCACTTTACAGTCAAGATAATAGAAACAACGACTTTACTATTGATGAAGTAAATGAGACTAACCCTATTGGTACGAAAAACGAGAATAAAAGCATCAATAAAGAATTCACTATTCAGTTAGACTATGTTGAGCCAATGGGTGATAAAGCAAAGTTTGAAACTGGTGTAAAGAATATATCAAGAACGGTAACAAGTGACTTTCTTTTGCTGAGACGTGAAGGAAGTAACCCTTACAGTGAAGTAGCTGGAGCAAGTGTAAATAATTCGTTTAGATATGTGCAAAATGTATCGGCAGGATTTGTTTCAGGACTTATGGAACTTCCTTCTAATTATACAGTTCAGGCCGGAGTAAGGTATGAATACACAACCATAAGAGCGAATTTCGCCGGTGGAGAAGATTTACAAATTGGGGACTATGGAAGTTTTGTTCCTAGTCTCAATATGTCAAAAAAATTAAAGAATAATCTTACGCTTAAACTTGGATATTCCAGGAGATTGGCCCGCCCAAGTCTTCAGTTTTTAAATCCAAATATTAATGCTGCAAATCCACTCAATATTTCGCAAGGTAACCCTGATTTATTGCCAGAATTTACCGACCAAATAGAGATTTCATTAAGTAAGTTTAAGCGAACCTTCTCTTTAAATGTGTCCGCATTTGTTAGGTCAACTAATGGTAGCATTCAGTCTGTTAGAGAAACAATTGGTCAAGATACTGTATACACTTCCTTTCAAAACATTGGAGAAGAAGATGCATATGGTATCAATGCGTTTGGAAGTATCAGAAAGGGAAAAGTTACATTCAATGGAGGCATAGATGCGTTTTATTCAGTGTTAACTAACAACATTGACGATCCAATTTTCAATGCAGAAAATGAAGGATTTGTTTTTAACACCCGGGTTTTTGGAAGCTATAAATTGAGCGAGATGTGGACGCTTCAGTTGTTTGGATTTTACAGAAGTTCAAGAGTACAACTTCAAGGATTTAGCAATCCATTTTATATCTATAGCCTGAGTATAAATCGAAACTTTAAGAACAAGAAGGGGAGTATTGGTCTAGGAGCTAACAATTTCTTAAACCCAAGAAGTAACCTAGAATCTGAAGTTACCACTCCTTTGCTTGTACAGCGAAGTACCAGAGAACTACAATTATTAAACTTCAGAATAAACTTCAGTTACCGTATTGGTAAGCTTACTCAAAGAGCTTCTAAGAAAGTCAAGAAAGTATCAAACGACGACCTGAAGCAAGGAAGCAGTAACAACAATGATGGTGGTGGAGATAGCAGATAAGATGTATTTTAAGGTTGATTTATGAGATTATAAGCTCTCATAAATCAACTTTACAAAAAGGTCTGAATCAATAAACGATCCACTCCATTTTTCATGAAATTTCGCAAAAGGCTTTCTGTCAACCAATTCTCCTAAAGACTCACCAGAGTCCTTGGCTTCAGACACAATTTTTTTAGTTTCTAGCAACATATCAAGCAACTCCTGCACTTCTTTGATTGATGCAAGTTCTCCGTGACCAGGGATGATTTTGGTCTCAGCGTTTGCGATTTTAAGGAGCATTCTTTGAGCATCAATCATTCCATCTATGGAGCCTCGTGCAGAAATGTCAATGTATGGATATCCATATCTCACAAAGCAATCGCCGGCATGAATAATATTGCTCGTTTTGAAATGAACAATAGCATCACCGTCAGTATGGGCACTTGGAGAATGTACAAACTGTATCTCTTCATCATTGAAATGGAATGTCAAGTCCTTTGAGAACGTTATCGTAGGTAAATAGGAGTCAGGTTTAGCTGGCATTTCTCTTCCAAACACTTCGTTTGTAAACGTAGTACTCAGCCTTTCTCTAACCATATCTTGAGCGACAATAATGGCTCCATCATTTTTAAAATTTTCATTACCACCACTATGATCCCCGTAATAGTGTGTGTTAACAACGTACTTGATATCTTCCGAGGAAAGTGTTTTTACTGCTTGCTTGATTTTTTCAGACAATGGAGCAAATTGATCGTCAATTATTAAAACACCATCATTACCATGTATCACACCAATGTTTCCACCGCTTCCAACAAGGTATGATATGTTATCAGATACTTTATTGACTTTAACTTCAATAGCATCCCAGTTTCTTTGAGAAAAGGCCAGGCTTGGCAAGGTGATGAGTAGCGTTAATAAGTACTTCATGAGTTCATTTGAATTTGTCTTAATGCGATATTAAAGAATATAAAGGGGCCCTATTCAATTATGCATATTAAAATGAAAGTTAAGGTTGTGTGTAGGACAATTAAGTATTCGTTTTACTAATGAGAGAATCAAGCGCTCACAACCTGATCAGTATTTGAATCAAAATTTTAGTAAATTCTAGTATGAAAAAGTTAGTTACATTTTCCTTAGCACTGATTCTATCATTTCATTTACTTAATGCCCAAGAGGTCATTGAAGAGGTAAATATGGAATTTGATCTTCCAGATAAATGGAATCTTGAACAAAAAGCAGGAACATTTGATGACGGTTTAGTACAGTATTTTTATCGGCGCGAACCGGTTAAAACTCCAGAAGGAAATGATGCATACCCTGCTGCCATATTCATCCTGGATAAATTAAAAGGAAGAACTCTAGATGACTTTGTCAAAGGAGATGTCCAATATGAGAAAAGTGGAAGAATGTCCGCAGGGGAGTTCTCGGAAATCAAACAAGTGAAAGTAGCAGGACTGGAGGCAAGAGTGGTAGAAATCAAAATTGATGATAGTGGCTATCGCTTGCTAGCCAGTATTTATTATTTCATCAATAATGATGTCATCGTAAAACTCATCCTCAATACCATTCGGGATACAAATCCTGCGACATCCGAATTAGAAACTATCATTACAGGTTTGAAGATGAAATAGCATTAAAAATGTTAAGCCTCATTTATAGAGGCTTAACATCATCCTGTTATTAGGCAACTAGCGACGAACTAGTCTTGGTGATTTTTCTTTTACCAAAGATGAATACTACTCCGAGTGCCAATAGGATAATATTGATTGAAAAATCCGTCCAATTGAAAGAACCTAGATTTATTATTCCAAAGTATGCTCCAATGAAGATGATGAAATCAACCAAGAAATGGCTGAGTATATTCACTCCAACAGACTTACGAATATCAGCAACATAGCTATTAGCCATCGACACCAACAAATAAGGAACTAGCAATTCGAGGGGTAAAAAGTGCGACATAGTAAAAAGTATACCAATGATTAAATAGCTAACAACTTTTGAATATCTGCGCTGCAATGTGTTTTGCATAAATCCTCTGTAGGCTATTTCTTCAACAACTCCAGCATGCAGTGCAAGCGCCAACAAAAGTGATATAGCGATCAAAGGTTCTGCCTCACGAAACATCAAAAGCATCTGCTGCTGAGGAGTGCCTTCAATGGGAAAGAACATGTATACCAATGCAATAGCAGAGTAGGTTAAGAATATCAATCCTAACATATGATACCAACTTCTAGATTGATTTAGTTCTAACTTCAGATCTATCTTGATATCGTTCTCTTGCTTGTTGGCATCAAATCGATTTACAATCTTCCAATATATGAATAGTGCGACTATCACAACTGGTAGTGCCCAAGGTATGGAGTGCCCAGAGGTGAGATTATTGAAAACCAAAATTTGATTAAATAGGATAATAGGTAATAGTAATACCACGCCTTGTAAGATTGCTTTTAACCAAGCCGGAAATTTGTTCCAAAGATTTTTCATGTCTATTGAGATTTAATTTTCTGCTAAGGACATGAACATGCAGATTACAAAAGTCCATTTAAGATTAGATGGACTTATTTCAATGATAATCGATACTCTCGAGGTGTAAAACCGGTTTTTTCTTTGAAGATTTTGTTGAATGCGGACTTACTGTTGAACCCACATTGATAGGCAATTACGATAATTTGTTCAGAAGAATCAGCTAAAGATTGCTTCACTGCATCAATTCTAAATGAATTGATTAGATCGTAAAAATTTTCGTATTCGCTCTTTTTGATAAGCTCTGTAAGTTCTATTGGCTTTAGGTGTATATACTCTGCGAGTTTGTCCAAACTCAACTGTTCATCCTCATAATAGCGTTTTTTCGCTAGTGTATCAAGTAGATTTTCTATTTGAGCAACATCATTCTGACCTAACGAAAATGAATTTTTTTCAGTCTTCGCTCTGGTAACGATAGTACTTGTATATGACTGGTTTAAAAGATTGAGATTAAAAAATACGGATAGCAAAATGGAAGTAACCATTAATAGTCCTCCAGATATCAGCATATCGATAGAAGGAAAGATATAATTAATAAAATAGAAGAGTAGCGGAATTAAAAACAGCATAATCCATAATCGCTGAAATGAAATTACCCATCCTACTTTAAGATTTTCAATATTGGAGTAGTTATCCTTTAATGATGAATCATGATTTTTCACATCAAACACACTCCTGATGAAGTAGAATAGTGATGTAGATACGATGATAACTATTATGATAATCTCTTCAGTAGCAACAATAGGTTTTCCTTCTATCATCGCATTTACAGCTTGAGTGAACTCATCTGCCATTTCTTCAGTAAAAAAAATAGCACTACTTATTCCCAAAAAGAGTCCGATAGAAACAGGTAAGAAATGAAGCAATAGGGTCCATTTCCATTTCAGAGGCCGAATAATTGATTTGGCATACATCCAAAGCAGTACAGGATCAAGGAGGAATAAGTATTGATCTACGATAAAGAACACTGGATATTCAATCGCCCAAGGTTCAAACTTGACGTAGAGAAAGAAAAACCTTAAAGCCCATAAAGACACAATTGCTAACCCTATTCTTGCCGGTTGAGACGGAACGCGTTCCTTTCTTATCAACTGAATGATGACAAACACATTGATGCCTACACCAATGGCAAATAACATTTTGACAATCGAAATCAGCATATGGGAAACTTTACAATTAGCTAGGCCTTTTTATCCTTTGCTTTACCAATTTCTCCATTTCCGGAGAGAATCAAGGCTACAGTTTGAGTAGACTCGAATTGGGAAAAGACTATTAACATGATGACAGTAATTGGAACACTGAGGATCATACCGGTAATACCCCAAATCTTACCCCAAACAGCCAAGGCCATGATTGTAATGATAGGACTTAGATTCAAGGATTTACCAGTTAGACGAGGCTCTATTAAGTTACCCACAATGATCTGAACTGCCCCAACTGCTCCCGCAATGACAAGAAAGGGAGTGAATTCACCAAATTGAATTAAGCTGAAAATTGCAGGGAATAATGTAGCAACTAAAGAACCGATGGTCGGAATGTAGTTAAGTAAGAAGATGAGGAAAGCCCAAAAGAGCGGTGAGTCAATTCCTACAAAGAGTAAGGCCAGGTAGGATAGGAAACCCGTCAATAAGCTGACCAATGTTTTCAGTACCAGATAACTTGAAATGGATTCCTCTATCTCGTTGAGTGTCGTGTTGATCTGATTGCCATCCTCTTTCTTAGCAAAATACTTTTGCATCTTCATCTTGAAACTGGTCTCTTCCATAAAAATGAAGAGTACGTAAATAATAATCATGAATGTATTACCCAAAAGCCCAGTAATAGCCGAGGCGATGCTGCCAAAAAGTGCTCCATAATCCAATTGATCTGTGGAAGATAAAAGGTCATTAATGTTGATATCAACCATTGACTCTGCTTGATGGATGATCCCCTGTATATTGGCTTCATAACTTTCGTAAGACTTGGATAAGGTCTTGATGTTGTAGCTCAATGCGTCAGCTATCCAGCCAAACGCGGAAATGATAAATATGAATATGATCACATTCTTGCCCCAATTCGGAAGATATTTTTTTGCGAGAGGGATCTTGTCGAGTAGCAGTCGAATTCTTCTAGTAATGAACCAGAATAGCAATGCAAATACGAAAGGGATCAAAAGTCCCTTACCAAGAATTAGTAAAAGAATGATTCCAGCAATGATCAGTAGGAGATAGGCTGTGTTTTTCATTGAGACTTATGGTTCGAGTTGAGATCTTGTTATAAAAGTCCCTTAATATGTTCTTTTTCTTGGAAAAGTGTTGTAATCTCTTCCTCGGTCAGCAATCTGTTATAGATTGAAACCTCATCCATTAAACCTATATAGCTAAGTCCCAATAGAATGTTGGCCTTTTCATAATCCCAGGTAAATGGATCTACAATGTCTGAACGTGTGCCCACTAATTTACCGTCCAGGTAGAGGCTTGCTATTCCATCTTCTGTATTTAGGTGGTTGAAATTGATCAGGACATGGGTCCATTTTCCTGATGCAAATGGTGGTTCTTTAACAACCGGTAACTGCTCTATGAAAATCGGATTTTCATTATCAGGACCTTCAGGAGAAGGATTCCAGCTATTTCTATCACCAATGACACCTAGTCTGAAGTCTCGAGGGTTAGTTTTGGTGAAATCAACCCAGATAGCAGCATCATTATAGCTCACATCTGTAATTTGAATAGGATCGCAAAAACCAGGCTGTAAGTCAACTGCTGGATCAAGGCTTAACCAAAAAGAAACAGCACCGCTCCAGTCACTGGTATCGTATGAGATATTCTTTTCACTGCGGTAAAAGATATAACCAGAAGATCGTTCAGTAAATTTCAGACAGCTTCCAATGAGTCCTTCATCTTGAGCAATCATAATATCCGGTTTGTGCAGACCTACTTTGGCCGAGTCTATGGACTTAATAGGAGAGGTATATAGCTTATTGTCACCTAACGAAAAATCTGCGTTTATTCCGTTATCGAAAGAGGCGTAGAAGGTTAAAGCTGATTTAATCGATGGTGTTTCAGTCGCTTCTTTAGAAGCATTATTCTTCGGATTACAAGCTTGGAAGCTGTAGAATAAAACTATTAGAAGAATGGTAATTCCTTGTTTGCTTTTTATGGTCTTGATCATGAGTTATAATGCTTTGGTTGACTGCTAATCTGAAAATTAACTATTCTTTCACTTAGAGAGTACAAGTATGTGGAAGATCAAGTAATTGGTTTTGTTAGGTTACTTCCCAATACAAAACTTACTGAAGATATTCTCTAGTAGGTCATCAGTAGTCACTTCTCCAGTGATCTCACCTAAATGAAAGAGTGCTTGTCGAATGTCCTGAGCTACCAGGTCATTGCTCATCTGCATATTGATACCTTCGACTACTCGATTTAAAGCCTCATCCGTTTGTTGTAAGCTCTGAAGGTGTCTTGTGTTTGTAACCACTACATTGCTCTGTGATGGCACATCTATAAAGGTCTTTAGTCGCTGCTTAAGCTCCTGGAGGTTATCTCGTTCCTTGGCTGATATAAATACAGCATTTTCTTTACTTAATCTCTCTCTCAATTCATCAGTTGCTTGATCTACTTTATTACCTACAATCAAGTAGGGTACCTCCGAAGTATTAAGGTCTTTCAATTGCTCATCAATAGATGCTAAGGATTCATTGACTAAATCGAAAAGATAGATTACTAGGCCAGCAGACTTCATTTTTTCTAACGTCCGCTCTACTCCAATGCTTTCTACTTTATCATCCGTTTGACGGATTCCAGCGGTGTCTATGAACCTAAAAGCAATCCCATCTAAGTAAATCTGATCTTCTATGAAATCACGCGTGGTTCCTGCTACATCGGAGACAATGGCTTTTTCCTCATTTAGTAGCGCATTGAGAAGTGTTGACTTACCAGCATTAGGTTTACCAGCAATCACAGTCGGAATACCATTTTTTATGACATTTCCATACTCGAAGCTGGCGATCAATGAACGAATCAACACATGGATCTTTTCTATTAATTCCAGCAATCCACTACGGTCTGCAAACTCCACGTCTTCTTCAGCGAAATCAAGTTCTAGCTCAATCATAGAAGCGAAGTGAACCAACTGCTCTCTCAGGTTTTTAATTTCATCAGAGAAGCCACCCCGCATCTGTTTCATTGCTGTTTGCTGCATGCCCGCATTCTCTGATGCAATCAGGTCAGCTACTGCCTCCGCTTGGGTTAAATCAAACCTGCCATTCAGAAACGCTTTCTGAGTAAATTCTCCTGGTTTGGCTAATCGAGCGCCATTGGTAACCAATAGACTCAAAACCTTCTGCAAGATGTACTGAGAACCGTGACTGGATATCTCTATCACGTCTTCTTTGGTGTAGGAGTGAGGTCCCTTGAAAATTGATACCAACACTTCATCAATGATAATATTCTGATCATCTCTGATAGTACCCAGATGTATGGTGTGCGAATCTACTTGGGTAAGATCCTTTCCTCTAAATAGCTTATTTACGATAGGAATTGTCTGAGAACCAGAAACTCGTATAATTCCTAATGCACCTTGTCCGGGAGGTGTTGCAAGAGCCGTAATGGTATCGTTGATATGAGACATGATGCAAAGATGATAAATGCTAGCTAGATAGAATAGTTATCCTTTATGTAACCATTTGGTTACTTTTATGTATATTTGTAACTGAAAGGTTACATATTATGCGAAGAGACGTATTTCAAGCAATAGCAGATCCAACCAGGAGAGACATAATTGGATTAGTTTCTCATCAGACCCTTAATGTGAATGAGCTAGCAGAAAATTTTGATATGAGTAGGCCAGCAGTATCCAAGCATTTAAAGATTTTAAGGGAATGTGGCTTGCTCAAAATTCAAAAGAAGGGTAGGGAAAGGTATTGCCATGCTGATCTTGAAAAATTGGGTGCAATAGCCATTTGGGTCCATCAATACAGGCGATTTTGGAATACTAGCCTTGATAAATTGGAAGAAGCATTAAAAGAAGATCAAAACAAAAAACCACAATAAGATGAATAACTACGGAGAACTACTAACACCAACGACATTATTGTTTACGCGATTGCTACCCGGTCCAATTGACCGTGTCTGGGATTTTATTACCGATGCAGAAAAACGAAGTAAATGGTTTTGCGGCGGCACTTCTGGCCTGGTCCCAAATCAGGAATTTAAGTTTGTTTTTCACAATTCAACACTAGGTTCACCTCCAGTTGATACGCCAGCTAAATACAAAGAATATGGTGAGGGTTTTGAATCGCCAGCTCGAGTTATTAAAGCAGAAAAACCTAGTCTTTTCATTATAGAATGGGAGGGCATAGTCACATTCAAGCTAGAAGAAGTAGATGATAAAGTCAAGCTAACTTTAACACATGAAAACCTTGCAGATACACCTGAAACAAGAATAGGCACCCTGGCTGGTTGGCATACCCACTTGGATATACTGGTAGATGTTTCAAATAACAATGAAGCGAAAAGCTTTTGGACCCAACACATGAAGCTTGAAGATGAGTATGAAGCAAGATTAGCTTAACATATCATCCAATACCTTTGAAAAGCATGTGGCTACATAGCGTCCTTATGATTTTGGATGAATGAATTAACACGAAGAAGCCAAAACCCAAAAAGGAGTGTATATAGTATCCCTATTACATAACCAACAGGTGTATTTATCAGGTAAATCAAAATAGCTGAAGTAGCTACTAGGCGAATGAATTCTGCAGGAATCCATTTGGATTTGTTTTCCATAAGTATTCCTAACTGTCCAATAGACCACATAATGTAGATTGCCAAAGCAAGTTTGATGTAGAAATCATAGTTAGCATGTGTGAAAAGGAATAATGCTGTAAAAGACAAAACAGCCACAAATTGAACAAATACGTATCTAATTAGTGCGACATGAGGATGTACATCGAATTTGGTATATGACTCGTTATTTACTTCAGGAGCTGCTTGATAACCGCCCAATTCATCAGGCCTCCAACCTGGTTTATAAAAGAGTACTTTAAGCTTATTTAGAAATCCAGGTGTTGATTTAATTTGATTTGCCATACCTACAATGGGTAGAACATTAGCCCATACTGGATTCCAGCTATTTGTTGGTGTGGTTACCCCATAAGTTGGACGTTCTTCTTCCTCTTGAAAAGTACCAAACATTCTATCCCATATCATCAAAGTACCGGCATGATTACGATCAATATATTTCGGGTTTCTGCCATGATGTACACGGTGATGTGAAGGTGTGTTGAATAGATATTCAAACCATCTAGGCAGCTTTTCTATAGCTTCAGTATGAATCCAAAATTGATAAATGAGATTGATACCTTTCACAGCTAGAAAAGCATATGCGTTGAATCCAATTATGGCTAATGGCAGATAAAATATCATTGAAAAGACGCCTCCAAAAGAAGATTGTCTAAGTGCAACGGATAGGTTGTAATCTTCACTTTGATGATGGACCACATGAGCAGTATTCCAGAGAAAGTTAATTTCATGGCTTGCTCTATGAAACCAGTAATAAAAGAAATCAACGAGCACAAAAAGAATCAAGTAGCTCCACCAAGAACTTTCGATTTGAGTAATCGATAGGTATTGATAAACTAGTTGGTACATACCTATTGACATGACACCCCATAAAGCATTAGTCACCTGCGAGAATATGCCACAATTGATGTTAGTAATAGCATCATTCGTACGATAAATTTTGGTCTTCTTGACTAGCTGATACACCAGCTCAAAACCGATTAGAATGAAGTATAAGGGAATGGAAAGTATTACGGGGTTGAAATCCATTCCCCAAAGATATAGTATGTCTTATTCTACTTTATAACGACTTTTCCTTCGAAATCTAGTCCACCAATAACTGCATTTATTATATATGTGCCCGTCGACAAATGCCCAATTGCAATTTTAGGATTATCAACCCCTTTAGCAAATACTTCTTTTGAGACAAGATCTCCAGATAACGAGTAAATACTTATGGAGCTAGCTTCAGATTTTGTTACATCTTCACTGAGCTTGAATATAAGGTATTCAGTAGCCGGATTTGGATAAACAATGAGGTTGTATTGCTCAGGGTTTGAAAGTCCGAGAACCTCATCATCATCATCATCGTCGTCATCGTCATCATCGTCTTCTTCTATAAGAAGTGAGAATGTATAGACAGGGTCATTCCTGAAATTAGGATCAGATTGCTGAGGTAGAACGATTTCTAAAATTCCATCTCCGTTATAATCACCAATAGAGCTTTTTCTTAAGAAATTTACGGCTGTATTAGGCTTTCCTAATAGAATGTTAGAATTTGGAATGTCGAATCTAAGAGTAGGACTTAAAGTGCCATTTTTTATGTCTTTCCCTAACATGATGAAGTTTGACTCAGTGAATGTATTGTGGAAGTAAAATTCATCTAATCCATCTTCATCTAAATCCGGAATTGCAATTATCTCTCCATTGGATCTGTATACCAGCGTAGTGCCAAACTCATTAGGAATATCAGAAACAGAAAAATTAACATCGTATTGATCATCAAAGTCTGGACCACCGTAATAGATGAAAAATCCCGCTGATCCATTCTTCGGATTACTTGTACTATTATCGTCTTGATATGTAGCAGGAGTGGTGATTATATCATTATTACCATCTCCATTAAAGTCACCAGCTGTAATTTGTATTCCAAAGAGATCAAAACCGTTCGTGAAAGATTCTTTTAAGTACAATACCTCATCAGGGATATTAAATGTGCCACTCTGGTTCCCAAAATAGACCAATACTATTCCTCGAGTCTGAAAATTATCCGAGGGACTATAAGTTCTTCCCATATCAGAAATCGCAAAATCATTAAATCCGTCTGCATTTATATCCCCCAAAGCAGTAAATCGACCGCCAAAGCCTAGGGCAGTTGTAGATAGCCCAGTTATTCCAAAATCATCACCTTCTGTATTCACAAGAACATCTGGATTTGTAGATAATTGGGTGCCTCCAAAATAGATATATGCATTTTTAGAAAAAGGCCCGAATACGCTCAAATCATCAAAGCCATCATTATTAATGTCTCCAAGATTGTCGGTAGTCAATGTAAAGAAATCTCCAATAGTGTCGTCTACATCATCTTCTGAGATGATATGATCAACGTCAGTGTCAAAGTCTGCTGATCCAAAATAGATTTTAATGGTTTGATCAGTTTCATTGCCATTTTCGGCAAACTCCGTAACAACAAGATCTTTAAAGCTATCACCATTAAAATCCCCACTTGTAAACTCTGTTAAACCATCATTGGTATTAATGGTGTAATTAGGAAAGGTAGAATTGATACCATCAAAAAATATATCTATTCGATCACGATACATAATAGCCAAGTCATCAATACCATCACCATTTAGATCACCCAAATTGGTATTCTCACGATAGGCTTGAGCACGCCCATATTCATCATCATCATACAATATGTTGCTAGAAGAAAATGATAAATCATTTGCTCCAAAATAATTTCTTTGACCAAATGAATTATCTGTATTCAATTCTAACTGAAAGTCGTCAAAGCCGTCATTGTTGAAATCTCCAAAACTTGATGATGTTCTTAGTCCTGAAATGCCCGTTAGTGTAATGTCAGAGGTTAATGTAATTCGATGATCAATTGAGAGTTCATCACCTAAGCTTGAGGGACCAAATGCAATAATGATTTCATCTCCCAATACATCGACATAGTCTGTTCGTTGATCTCCATTTATATCTCCATATGGCTCAACTAAAGCAATAGCAAAGTCACTTTGTGTATCTGCTAAAATTACGAGGCTGTTAGAGTAAGTGGGGTCAAACGAAATAGCATAGACATAATATATACCACTATTACTTGTACTAAATCCAAGGAAAATTTCATCATTCCCATCTGCTGTCATGTCTATTGCGAACAGTCGACTTTGAGAGTGAAAATTATCATTTGCCTCTGCATATGAAGGTGTATAAGATTGAATTACCGTGGTATTTCTGTTAACATCAAAATCTAAAATGTCAACATTTATATCCAATGAAGATGATTCACTTATTTCGACTAATATATCCTGATTAACATGCGCCGGAATTAGAAGATTTTCAGAAACCTTAGAGTAGCTTTTAATCTCAGCATTGTCAATTTCAGAGGCACCAAATAAAATGAAATAAGAGGTTTCATCTGCTTCAGTTAAAATGAAAGCGTCTTTAAATCCATCATGATCAAAATCATGAAATCCATACACGTGGACTTCATCGGTAGCTAAATCATCTATTAATGACTCTGAAAAATTGAAAGAGCCACTTAAAACAAAACCACTAACTGAACCTGTATATAGGTTTGAAGATCCATCAATAGTGAATCCAATTGCATCATCGAAACCATCTCCGTTCATATCGCCAACAGGTTTTAAATAGCTATCAACTACCTGATTTGGAGTGGTTGAATTATTACCACCATTGAATATAAGAGACTTATGAATTAAATCTGTTAAGTCATCAGTAGATACATCCGGAACAGAAAGATAAGTTCTAATTAAATCATCTTTTCCATCCGCATTTATGTCCCCGGCAAATGCACCAACACCTTCAGGTTCAAAAGGCATGTCGCTATCAAACCAATTTTCAAATCTTCCAAAAGTTCCATTACTGGTAATATCATCCGATTGAGATATTCTGCCATTCTTATTTATCAACCTTCTTTCATGGATCTTGATAAGATCTTCTGAATCGTCAGCAATCTCAACATCCGAACTAGATGCTTCTTTTATTTTTATGTTTTGTGTGTGACACGCAAAATAATTTACGCATAGAATGATAAGTAATAAATTCCTCTTAAACTCCATATTATACCTAACTTATTGGTAACGAAAATAAGATAGCACAGCAAGAATATCGGCACCACTCATCAAATTAAATACAGAAATAAAATCTACCGTTAGAAAATTTGAAAAGGTAGTGTTCTACATTTGCGCCTTACTTGGTGAGCCGATAATAATATGATCAAAGCCGTAAAAGTTCTTAATACCATTTCGATACTTCTTTTCTCTGGAGTTCTTCTTTTGGTTTATGCATATTTACCGATTATGGTTGATGTTAATTTGGAAGGTGTCAAAGACATTCACAAGCAGACTTTGTTTTATTATTTATTCGGAGCGTTTGTAGTCGTTAACTTCATTTTAAGAATCGGAATTAATTATGGAACGAGGGGAATATCTAATCAACTAGGAGGATGGATCCGTTCTATATTATTTATCGTCAATTTCTATTTTGCTACAATCATTGGGTTCATTGGTGTTGTCAATAACACTGGACATATCAATCCTGAAAGCTATGCTTACCTGAACTTTTTAGGGCCAATCTTTTTAGTGATTTGGATAATCGGATTGATTTTTTTCATTTTAAAAAAGTAGTAGAACTTACTCTATTTCAGTTTATTAAATTGTCTTATTTCAAGTAACACTACCTTCTGGGGTTAGGTTGTTACGTGTAAGTATTGGATTTTTATCATTACTTTGAATTGTAGACAATTAAATCACTGTTAACGAATTTATTAGATGGCTGAAGCGATTTATACCGAGGATAGTATTAAATCTCTGGACTGGAAGGAGCATATCCGATTAAGACCAGGGATGTATATCGGTAAGCTGGGAGATGGAAGTTCTCCTGATGATGGGATATATGTATTGGTGAAAGAAATCATCGATAATAGTATTGATGAACACATGATGGGGCATGGTAGAACGATCGAGGTGAAGGTCACTGATCATCGTGTTACCGTCAGAGACTATGGTAGGGGAATTCCGCTTGGAAAAGTGGTTGATTGTGTAAGCAAAATCAATACAGGCGGTAAGTACGATTCCGGTGCTTTTCAAAAGTCAGTTGGATTAAATGGAGTAGGTACCAAAGCTGTGAATGCACTTTCGAATTACTTCAAAGTTCAGAGCTATCGAGATGGTGAATCCAAACTTGCAGAGTTTGAAAGAGGAGAGATTACCAATGACGCAAAGGTTCAAAAAGTAGAGGGTAGAAACGGTACTCAAATCATTTTTGAACCTGACGATTCAGTCTTCAAAAATTATCATTTTATTCCTGAGTATTTAGACAATTTGATGTGGAACTATGCCTACTTAAATGCAGGCTTAACGATTGTCTTAAATGGGAAAAAATATCATTCAGAAAATGGACTAAAAGATCTGCTAACCAGAAAAGCAGATATTGAAAATATTCGGTATCCAATTATTCACCTAAAAGGTAATGACATTGAAGTTGCATTGACTCATGCCAATCAATATGGTGAAGAATATTACTCATTTGTAAATGGCCAATATACAACTCAAGGTGGTACGCACTTAGCCGCATTTAGAGAGGCTGTAGTAAAAACAGTAAGAGAGTTTTATGGTAAGACATTTGACGCTGCAGATGTAAGAACTGCGATTATTGGTG
>CAZWLS010000050.1:0-17383 GCA_964634415.1 uncultured Roseivirgaceae bacterium
CATGGGGTATGTTGCGCTCGCAGTAGATATGTATGGCGATGGCAAACAAGCAGCACATCCAGATGAAGCTGGTGCTTTTGCAGGGATGGTCCTTGGAAATTTTGAAGTAGCAAAAGCTCGATTCGAAGCAGCGCTAGAGGCTCTAAAAAGCCACCCAGATGTTGATCCTGAAAAAATTGGCGCCATCGGGTATTGCTTCGGAGGAAGCACGGTTCTAAGTATGGCAAACTCTGGATATGATTTAGACGCGGTTGCAGCTTTTCACGCGGGACTTGGACTTCCCGTAATGCCAGAAGCAGGAGATGTTAAAGGAAAAGTACTAGTTGCGAACGGAGCTGATGACAAGTTCATTACTGAGCAACAAATTGCTGATTTTAAAACAGCAATGGATGCTGCCGGTGCTGATTATAAGTTTATCAACTATGAAGGTGCATTGCATTCTTTTACAAGCAAGGCCGCAGATTCATTGGCAGTAAAATTTGGAATGCCAATTGCATATAATGCTGCTGCAGATAGCGCAAGCTGGGAGGAAATGAAAGTCCTCTTTTCAGAGGCATTTTAAGAAATAATGAATTGAAAAAAGCCTCCAAGAAGGAGGCTTTTTTATTTTATCACCAATCTGCTTTTCTGTTTGAATGTTCCATTATCTGCTTCTAGAAAGTAGATGCCTGGTTTATACGATAATCCAAGCTCCATCGACTTTGATTCGACCCAAACACTTTCATTCATTACCAGTTCGCCTGAGATTGTGAATAGTTTAACATTAGCAGTAGTATTCAAAAACTGATTGCCAAAAAGTATATTCACATTTTCTGAAGTCGGGTTGGGATACAATGTGAATAGATCAATAGCATTTGAGAAAGCCCGAATAATCCCAAGATCATCAGATGTCCCGTCATAATCTCTTTGAATGAGTTGGTAATAATTTGCCCCGGAAACTGGAGATGAATCGCTATACTCATAGTTTAAGATCCTATTGCTATTCCCTGCACCTTGAATAAATGCAAGATGAGTAAAGTTTAGCCCGTCTGTGGATTTATATAAGTCAAACCCTTCGTTGTTTAGCTCACTGGCTGTTGCCCAATGTATGGTCATATATGATATTTCATCCTCCCAATCAAAAGAAACAAGTTCTACCGGAAGAACAGTTGGTGCAGACGCTGACCCATCACCAGGCGATATCTCTCCATCGCCTGCCCCAGCATTTGTGTCTATGTCTGTATCGCATTGTGCTCCACAGCAATTTCCATCAGCACAAGTAACTGTGGTATTGGAGCAAATTTGATCAGTAGTGGTATTGTCAGTGGAATTAAAATGCCTAACCGAGTTATTCCTTGGACCGCTATAATATGTAGGCCCATCTAGATCTAATGTGCCTCCTCCACAAACAAACGAATTATCACCGTCTAAATACAGGTCATCTCCAACACCTGCAACCGCAGTTGGTTCAATGTTTATAATCGCATTTCCGGAGATAGTCAAGTTTTGATTTGTAATCAGTGACCCTCCGTCTCGGACATCCACTCTACCTATCAGGAACAGTGTTGAATTGGCATTAAGTCTAAAAGAAGCCGTATTTTGAATTTCCACATCTCCTTCGAACACCGTTGCTACGGTACTCGTAAAGGCTCCACCGGCTGTTACAGTTATAGTGCCTCGATGATAAAATGAATTGGTGTTACAAATAGTTGGGGAATTCGCACAGCCTGTCGTTCCAACGCCTGTACAGCCACATACTCCGGCTACAGCTTCGTCATTTGGTTGTGTCTCAGTGGTCGCATTATCCAGTGTATTATTTACGGAAACAGCATGACCGATATTGACAATATCGTCCCTGTCGGGATAATGTGTACCTACAGTGGTACCCGGGCAAGTCCCCCAGGTGTTACAATCGTCCCAATCCCCGTCAGCAACCGAGGTAAATTGGGCATACAATACGTTAGTAGCAAATAAAATTGCAATGGCAGTAATTAAGGCTTTCATGCGGCAAATATGCCTTAACACCTGAAATTCAGCAAATTATGTCTCAAATTAACGATGAATACGCACTATTTCCACACGTGAATGCTACCCGATTGATCAACAAGAATTTTTTTGTATTCAACAGGTACAACTAGTTCAAATTCTCTATTGATCACTCCAAGTTGCCAAGTTTTTTTGCTTTTTATGAGGGCATACTTTCCAACAAAATCACTTACCCAAAACTTTTTTACTGCGCCAATATTTCCGATGTGTGAACCTCTAGAGCTAAAATGATCGCTAAGCTCATGAAAACTTCCACTCAAATCAGTCATTGCAGCAGGTACAACAAGCTTTCCACTTTTATCGATGAAGCCAAACTTACCCTCACGTTCCACAAGTGCCCAATTTGAGTTTTCCCTATCGAAATAACTTATTCTATCGTAAATGGCAGGAACAACCTCCTTGCCTGATTTGTCAATTAGGCCATATTGTCCAGACTTACGAACCATTGCAAGATGAGAAGCACCACGATTTCCAAAATCGTAAATTCGTTCATACTGCGGAGCAATGACTTCCAAACCTTTTCTGTCTATCATACCATACAATCCATTGCGCTCTACCCTTGCCCAGTGACTTGCTATTGTACCAAAAGATGAAACAGAAGTGTACTTTGGCCTTACGATCTCCTTACCAGACCTATCAATAAACCCTTCAAGTCCATTTTGTTCGACTTTTGCCCAATCTGTCCCAATCGAACCAAAACTACTTATCCTTTGATACTCCGTAGGAACAATTTCCTTTCCAGACCTATCTATAAAACCATACAATCCATCCCTTTGTACTCTTGCCCACGAAACATTATTTGAACCAAAAGAATTGATGTCATTATATATTGGCGCTACTACTTCACTTCCCGATCGATCAATAAAGCCATAAAGTCCATTCTTTAAGACCAGTGCCCAGTTCGCATTCTTGTCGCCAAAAGAATAGATACGATCGTATTGTGGTTTTACAACAATAGCTCCTGATCGATCAATAAAGCCATATCTTCCTTCTTTTTGAAGCTTCGCCCAGTTCAATCCGGACTCTCCAAAACGATAAATTTTATCATAAACAGGAGGCAAAACTTCTTTTCCTTGTCGATCAATTATCCCATAAAGATTCTCTTTTCTTACGATTGCAAAACTGCTGTGTCCATGCTCACCATAACTTGATATGTAATCGTAATTCGCTTCTTGCTGTGCTGAAGTATAGAAGGAAATAACTAGCGTACAAAATACTGCGACCTGTTTTATGTTCATTGAATTAATCTTAACAGGCTAATGACAGATTTAAAGACAAATGGTTTCTACATGCAAATAATTTTGCATTAACCATATACTCCCTATCAAATGGAGGATAAATAAAAACTTAAGAATGCTTAGCTTCCGCAGCCCACACATTCAATTTCTGAATTCATAGGGCGAGTTCCATTCAACTTCATTTTTAGGTTATGAATCTTGTCTTTGATTTCCATGTCGTTAAACATGTCGCCAGTCAATTTTGATTCAAGTTCTGTGATTTGAGATTGGATATCTTCGGTAGTCATTACGTATTTGTTACGGGTTATTCAAATAAATTTAATTGGAATCTTTTAAAATTAGTTCTTCCGAATAGAAATAATTTTCTTACAAATGACTGCTTCGAAATGGTAGGACGATTAAGATTCTGGCTTCTTACCACGTACTTCATAAAGTTCAAACCTTACCAACACATGCTTAGATCCCGTGGTAACATGAATGGTTTCTTTATCAAAACATAATTATCACCTAATTGCTTGACTGCATCAATGTCCTAGATAAAAGTATATCCTGATCGTTCGCACCCTGTTTATTTTTTAAGAAGTCTCATTGTATTTACTTCATCTCCATCTCTGAACATCCTAATCAAATATTGGCCATTAGGATACTGGGATAAATCAAGATTTAGATTGCGAGAGTTAATCATTTTAGATTGTAAAACCTGACCAGATAAGTCAATCACACTAACTCTATCAATTACTTCACCATTCAAATCAATGGTGATCTTACCATCACTTGAAGGGTTGGGATATACAGTATATAAACTTCCATTTTGATTCACGCCGAGCACATAGGTGCTTATTTCTTTAGTCTCAGATTGATCAGAATCTCCAATTATATTTCGTCCTTTTAAGTAGTAGAAATAAAGAGTATCCGGCATTACATCTACACTATAGCTCTCATCAGAAACCTTCAAAGAATCTATTGCTTCAAATTCTTCGTTATCCAAAGACTGATAGACAATCAAGGAATCAGAACGGCCTTGAGGGAGAGTCCAGTCAATAATCACTTGCCCTGTAGCGTTTTCGTATGTCAAAGTAAATGATGGAGGCGCTGGTTTAGTAGCGTCCACTTCTATAGTATCAGAAGGATCAGAAACACCAAATTCATTTCTTGAAATAACATAGTAGTAAAGCAAATCTCCTTCTTCCAGAATCTTGGTGAAGCTTGATTCTGCCAACGTATCTATTGCTAAATAATCAATCTTGTTTGACGATTCATACAAGACAAAGTCGTCTGTTATATTGTCTGTTTTTTCCCAGTTCATTTCAGACATAATTATCCCATCCAATTTAGAAATTGACGATGAGAGGTCGTTTGGAGATTCTGGGAATAACAAGCTTATCTCAACGGTATCTGAAGGTGCAGAAGTAAAATTCGAGCTAATAGCAATCATGAAGTATGAGAATTCATTATCTAGTGGAATACCTGCATCATCATAACTTGTCATATCAGCATCTAATTCTGCTAATAGGTTGTATTCAGAATCATTGACTTTTTTAAAGATCTGAAACCCTGTTTCGTTGTTAGAGTTATCAAGCCAAGTCAATACATTGGTGCCATCTTCATAGGTCACTGATAGTTCTGAAGGTATTTCGGGTTCAATGATTTCGAAGGAAGTGCTGACATACTCTCCGCCAAAAAGGTTCAAAGCCCTTATCAGATAAGTGTAGGATGTATTCGTTTCAACATCTTCATCACTATATGTAGTTGAGGTTTCATCTAGCACCGCTAGCCTTACAGTATCATTTTCCTCTATTCGATACAATTCAATTGATCTTGCATTTTCGACTTGTGCCCATTCAAGGTTTATCGATGTTGGATTTTGTGTAACTGAAATGTCTTCAAACACCGTTTTTGGCCGAAGATCTTTTAGAGCATAAACTCCTGCTCCATTTGTTGATTCAACTACTCCTGGGCCTAAAATGAACAATGTGTCTTGAAGTAATCCCAACTCAGTGACATGGCCATTAATATCTAAGTCTAAATCATTATAAACTATGCCGTTCAAATTGACCACTGCAATTCCATCTCTTTGTATTGAGTTGATGGAATTGAATGACCCGCCGACAAGTATTGTAGAATCGCTCAATGTTTTAACACTATTAATAGTGTAAATTGGATCTACTGTCATTAACGATTCATCCACAATTGAACCATTCAAATCGTACGTTCTCACATTTTGAAGGTTAATGAAGTCTCTTTCTTGTAGCAAAATCAATGAATCAGAAACAACAAATACGTTTGGATTGCCCCATATCAAATTTTCAAAGTGAATATCATTGAATGATTCATCTTTTTCTCCATTTGGCAGGAATCGGACAATATCAGAAGTTCTATCAAAGGGATGATAATATTGTACAATCAACTTATCATCATCTGTTAAATAAGAAAAAGTGATTTTATCAGACGACTGAAAGTTTACATAAGGAGTATATTCCTCTACAATGCTGTAATCCTTATTCATTTTTACGGCATTGCGTTTTGTAGTAGACTCAGAAGAATACGCAAAGATTCCAGTGCAATAGATAAATTCTGAGGACTCATGTATTGTGTAAACAGAAGCTTCTACAGAAACAGCATAAATATTGGTAGATATGGGGACAACTGTGCCGTCCTGTTTGTAAACCTTCAGTAGGTTACCTCCGCCGTCATCATACGACCCAATCATCAAATCTCCGTTTGAAAGAACTTTAATTGTTCCCATTATATCCTCTTCAGTCAAGTCAATATTTGATAACCATGAAAAGTCTGTGGACGCATCGAATGAAAATCCGGCCAGGTGTGATATGCCGCTTGACTTTGATTTTCTAAAATCTCCTGCTATTAAGTATTCATCAGCATCAGATTTGACGATTTGATTGATTTCACCAATACCAAAAATCTCAACATCAAACCCATCTACTTCATTTCCGTCCGAGTCAATTTTATTTATGCCTGAAGACACTTCTCCATCGTAGTTTAATTGATGGTTCATCAGATAAAAATCACCGTTTCCGTCGTCGATAAGAATTGGATTGAAGTTCGGTTCTTCAACGAGGTAATTTTTAATGATAAACGATTCATCTCTATCTCCATCTGACTCGATGCGTGCTAAAGAGAAGTTGCTGAAATTCGTATTATCAGTATGACCAACCAACAAAATTTTTCCATTGGGTAAAGCATGCCCGTACTCTATTCCAGAATCATAAACATCAATAAATGAAATATCTGCTGTATGAGGAGAAGTAGCATCCAGTGTTCCATCAGTATCTATCAAATAGATCCCGTTTCCATTCACAGAATTTAATGTAAGCCCACCGCCTACTACTAAGATTTTTCCAGATGCGAGTCCTTGGATATTTGAAATATTACCAGGCTGATTTACGTTAAATGGCGTAAATGTCTCATCCCTTATCAAATCATCTTTGAATCGAAAGTACAAGAATTCCCCTGTGGATTTATCTTGACATCTGATTAAAACTTCATTGCTTGATAATAGCGTCAGATCCTGAATGAAGTAGTCTTCGGAAAGATCAGTTTCGATGGTTCTAAAATTGCCGTCTTCTGAATACAATCGTAAATGTGTCGCTGTAGTAAGTACTAAAACGGAATCTCTGTACGCAAGAATGTCATTTACAAATCCAAATGATGAAAGTGTGACCATTTCATCCATTGTACCGTCAAGGTTTACTTTGCCAATTCCATCTTCAGTATTAATAAATAGTGAATTGTCAAGTAAAGCAAAAGGACCTGAAAGTTCATTTTCAAACCTTACCGAATATCCAAGTTCAAATTTGAATGAATCGTCTAATGACCCGTCTGTGTTCAACCTTACAAGAGGTGCCGTTATCTGATCATTGACGAATGAAATTTTTCCTCCCAGATAGAGTTGGCCGTTTTCATTAACCACAGCTTTGCCAATTCTTGGAAATCCAAGCAATTTAGGATTGGTAGCACTTAAGTCTATTAATTCTTGCCCTAATGAAACGAATGTAAGTAACAATAGAGTTGATGCGAATAAGTTCTTCATATATATATGGTGGATAACTTCTCGGCAGAAAGATAGCCTAGAACAAGTGTACCACCAACCCGCGATATTCAATCTTTATTTCCTAAGGTCAGATAAACTATTAAATCATCAATCTTCTTCTACGATCTCTGTCTCTGACTCGTTTTGAGTAGGATTAAACATTTGGTTATAGGTGTTGTGAAAGGCTATCATTAAACCGATCACTAACACCCAAACCAGACGTTTTAAAAATTTCAAAAGCCTACTCAATTTCAACTGCATCCAAATTCAAGAATTCTACCTCCTGATTATCAGATAGGGTAATGCCTATTACAGAATCTTTCGAGATATTCCCAGATAGAATTTCTTTTGATAGTTGATTTAAGATTTCCCTTTGAAGCACACGTTTCAATGGTCTAGCACCAAATTGTGAATCAAAACCAATAGTGCCTAAATGTTTTAACACTTTTTCATCTGCCTCAATCTTAATTCCGTTTTCCTCAAGCCTATCCTGTATTAGTTTGAACTGAATACCAACTATTTTTTGAAGGTCTTCCTTTCCAAGCGGTCTGAACATGATGGATTCATCTACTCGGTTTAAAAACTCCGGCCGAACAGATTTTTTCAAAAGTTCGAATACCATCTTTTTTGTTTCTTCAATGACTGGATCAGGGTTCTTTTCATCCAATTTTTCAAAGTTCTCTTGGATCAGCCCTGAACCGATATTGGTTGTCATTATTATGATCGTGTTTTTGAAATTGGCAACACGCCCCTTGTTGTCTGTAAGTCTACCATCATCCAATACCTGCAGTAGAATATTAAAAACGTCAGGGTGCGCTTTTTCAATCTCATCCAATAAGATCACGCTATATGGTTTTCTTCTAACGGACTCAGTAAGCTGACCTCCTTCATCATACCCTACATACCCCGGAGGCGCTCCAATTAATCTACTTACTGCATGACGCTCCTGATATTCAGACATATCAATTCGAACCATTGCATTCTCATCGTTGAATAAGTATTCCGCAAGAGCTTTGGCTAATTCAGTCTTTCCAACTCCTGTTGTTCCTAAAAAGATGAAAGAACCAATCGGTCTTTTAGGATCATGCAGGCCTGCACGACTTCTCCTTACTGCATCAGCAACGGCCTGAATTGCTTCAGACTGACCAGCTACCCTTTTACCTAACTCATCCTCCAAATAGATTAGTTTTTCTCTATCACTTTGAAGCATTTTGGAAACGGGGATCCCTGTCCACTTAGCAACCACCTCAGCAATATCTTCTGGATCAACCTCCTCTTTCAAAAGGCTTGCTTCTCCTTGCATCTCTACCAACTGTGACTCATAGTCTGAGAGTTTTTGTTGTGCTTCCACAATCTTTCCATAACGTATCTCAGCCACCTTATCATACTCTCCAGAACGTTCTGCTTGCTCAGCCTCGGTCTTATACTGCTCAATGTTTTCCTTTTCCTGACGAATTCCCTGGATTACAGTTTTTTCATTATCCCACTTGGCTTTTAGATCATTTCTTTGAGCCTCAAGATTCGCAATGTCTTTATTGAGATGTTTTTCTTTCTCTTTATTCTTCTCCCTTCGAATAGCCTCACGCTCAATTTCTAGTTGCATGATTTTACGATTCAATTCATCCAATTCTTCAGGCAGAGAATCTATTTCTATTCTCAATTTAGACGCTGCTTCGTCCATCAGATCTATAGCCTTGTCTGGTAAAAATCGATCTGAAATGTATCTGTTGGATAGCTCCACCGCTGAAATAACCGCATCGTCTTTCACTCTTACTCCATGATGGAGTTCGTATTTATCCTTGATCCCCCTGAGAATTGAAATTGCATCGGCCACTGTAGGCTCATCAACGACAATGGATTGAAACCTTCTTTCAAGCGCCTTGTCTTTTTCTATATACTTCTGATACTCTTGAAGTGTAGTCGCACCAATGGCATGAAGCTCTCCACGTGCCAAAGCAGGTTTGAGCAAGTTGGCTGCATCCATTGCACCTTCTCCTCCTCCTCCAGCTCCTATCAATGTGTGAATTTCGTCAATGAACAGGATGATTTCGCCATCGCTATCTGTTACCTCTTTAATAACAGCTTTAAGACGTTCTTCAAACTCTCCTTTGAATTTTGCACCGGCTACCAGGAGACCCATATCCAGAGAAATAATGGTTTTCGACTTTAAGTTCTCAGGCACATCTCCATCTACAATCCGTTGGGCCATCCCTTCAACAATAGCAGTCTTACCTACACCTGGCTCTCCTAATAAAATAGGGTTGTTTTTAGTTCGTCTTGCTAATATTTGCAACACACGTCGTATCTCCTCATCACGCCCAATTACTGGGTCTATCTTTCCTTTCTTGGCTAGTTCGTTCAAGTTTTTTGAGTAACGCTCAAGGGATCGATATTTAGATTCGGCATTTTGATCTGTGACTTTTTCACCACCTCTCAACTCCTGTATTGCAGATATCAGTTGCTTCTCCTGAAATCCTACATCCTTTAGCATTTGAGCTACTTTATCGCTGCCGCTCAACAAACCCAGTATTATATGTTCAACTGCTACATATTCGTCCTGAAAATCTTTTAGATACTTTTCTGCTTTTTGAAGGGACTTAGCAGCATCATTTGAAAGGTAAGGTTGCCCACCTGAAACCTTTGGATAGCTATCAATTAATTCCTCCAATGGAGTATCAATCAAGTTTTTGCTGGTACCAAGTTTCTTAAAAAGAAACGACACCACGTTCTCATCGGATACTACTATAGCTTTAAGTAGGTGGCCGGTTTCTATAACCTGTTGTCCTCGTCCTGTTGCTATTTCGGTCGCTTTTTGAAGGGCCTCCTGGGCCTTGATTGTATAATTGTTAAAATTCATTCTTCCTTTCTACTTGTACGATTGGAAGATTACAAATGCTATTCCAAAGGAATTATTGCATTATTTCAAGACAAATTGACAGTAAAATCAAATTCTATTATCCAAAAACAGGACAACTCGTCAGTCAGAAATAATTCAAAATGAAATCGAAAAACGTAATTTTTTATTTTGTGTTTTTTGACAAAAAGGGCTCAATCATTTGTATATCATACTTAACCTTATAATTTTTACTGTTCATATTTTAAACCTGACCGAAAAATGAAAAAAGTTTTATTACTATTAGCGATGGTAGCATTCCTAGGTGCTTGCACATCATCGGCATCATCAGAATCCGAAACAGAAGAGGCAGCAGTTGAAGAAACCAGCGAGGCTACTGATGCTGCAGAGGATGCAATGGATGAAATGGAAGCAGAAGTAGCTAGTGAAATGGATTCCCTTGAAGTGGCTGCGGATACAGAAGTTGAGGAAATGGCTGGAGAGGGAGATCAATAAGATTGAACAAACCAAAAAAACAAAAAGGGAGCCTAGCTCCCTTTTTTTATATCTATTGAAAATCCGACATTTTCTTGTCTTGCCTGAATACCAGTATCATTATTACAATACCAACTATAGTCAGAGGGATACTAAGAATCTGGCCCATATTAAGTGTCAAACTCTCTTCAAAGGCTTCTTGATTCATCTTGAAAAACTCATCTACGAATCTAAGAGCCCAGAAAACCACCATAAATAGAGCAAAATTCAATCCTCGAGGTACTTTCGACCTGTGCTTTGCCCATATCCAATAAAACAGAATTGCCAAGAGTATTGCATACAAAGCCTCATAGATCTGAGCTGCATGCCGTACTTTTCCCAATGCAGAAATCTCAACGATCTCTCGTCCATCTTTCTGGTAGTTTTTATAAATCAAAGGTCCTGACCCAAAATCTACATGTTCCACCACCTCAGTGTATCTGTGCAATGCCCCCCTTAAGTTGTTCTCGACAAAATTCTTGTCTTCCATTTCAAATTTTACACCTCTCCGATATTCAATGATCGCTTTGATTGGAACTATTCCAGCTTGATCACTTTGCATTTCTCCACCTTTTTCGAAGCGAACTTCGTCAATATCTTCTGAGTAGTTTAATGTTTCTAAAGTGGCTCTCGCATATACAATACCTACGTTGGAATTGGTAAGCGTTCCTTCCATTTCGGAGTTAAAAAGATTGCCTGTTCGTATAAGAGCGGCAGTCATTAAACCAACAATGGCAAGGCGATCAAGAACCCACAGGTATTTATAGCCATATTTTTTACAGAACAGATATATCGCAATTAATATACCTAGTACCCCTCCATGACTCGCTAATCCACCCTCCCAAATTTTTAAGATTTCTAGCGGGTTTGATAAGTAATAGCTCGGATTGTAGAATAAACAATGACCCAGTCTTGCACCTATAATGGTTGCAATGACCATATAGCCAGTTATTTTTTCAACATCCTTTTCTGGTCGTCCTTCGGCTTTAAATATCCTAAAGAAAATTTGCTGAGAAATTAAAAAGCCTGTTGCAAATAAAACTCCATACCACCTTGGCGCATAGTCTGTATATGGAATAGTAAAAAGTGCGGGATCAAATGTCCAGATTATGAAACTCAGCATATATTTTTAAATAATGTGTTCGGTTGATTCTCTCAAAGATGATTTAATCTTTTAAAGGAAATTAGACTTTTCTCCAGAAAAACGGGGTGAATAGAATAAGTACAGTAAAGAGCTCTAATCTTCCTAAAAGCATCATGAATGAAAGTATCCATTTAACTCCTGTTGGTAGGTGAGCAAAATTATCAACTGGTCCTACATCACCTATTCCAGGACCAATGTTTCCCAATGTGGTAGCTACTGCACCTAAAGATGTATTAAAGTCAATACCAAATGATGAAACTGCTATTGCACCAAAACAAACGATAAGAATATAAATCATTATGAATGCAAGAACATTGAAAGTAATATCACGACTAACAGACTTTCCATTAAAACGCACTGGTATTATAGCAGAAGGATGCAGAATTCTTTTCAACTCTAGCAAGCTGTTTTTAATGAGCAAAATATGTCTTACCAACTTCACTCCACCAGCTGTGGACCCTGCTGATCCGCCAGCAAACATTAATAAGAAGAAAATAACGGTCAAGAATGAAGTCCAAGCAGTATAATCATGCGTTACATAGCCAGTTGTTGTCACTATTGATACTATTTGGAACAGCGCATCTCGTATTGATTTTTCCAATGTATCATGGCCTAGATTAAAAATTATGAGACCAACAACAAGCGAAACCAGTACACAGAAAATCAGATAAAATCGAAATTCCTCATTATTCAATACCTTCCTAAACCTGCCATGAAGACCAAAATATGTCATGGTAAAATTGGTTCCAGCCATAAACATAAATGCGATTATCACATATTGAATAAAGGGATCACTGTAGTAGGCAATACTTGCATTCTTTGTTGAGAACCCTCCGGTAGCCATCGTTGTAAGACTATGATTTATTGCGTCATAAAACGTCATACCTCCAACCCAAAGCAAAACCATTTCCGTAAGCGTAAGTCCGCAATAGATAATCCACAACCTTTTAGCTGTTTCCTTAATTCTAGGCTGAAGTTTGTCTGGAGAAATTCCTGGCGCTTCTGCTACAAAAAGCTGCATACCTCCAATCCCCAATAGAGGAAGGATTGCTACTGTGAGTACTATTATCCCCATTCCTCCAATCCACTGCGTCAAACTTCTCCAAAACAGAATCCCCTTGTGAACGGATTCTATATCTGTCAGGACAGTCGCACCAGTCGTAGAAAAGCCAGATAAAGTTTCAAAAAAAGCATTGGTTATATCGGGGATTGAGCCACTGAGTATATAAGGTAAAGAACCAAAAAATGACATTGAGAGCCAACCCATTGTTACAATGAGATAACCATCTTTTTTTCGCATGTCATTGCTTTGAAGGTTGCGCGTGAGTAAGACCAATAAAGAGCCAAAACCTATAGTAATCAGCGAAGAGCCAATAAGAGCCATATGATCCCCTTCACCATAATAAAAACTAAAAGGCAGACAACTTAGCATGAATGCTCCGTTGATAAGGAGCAGTATCCCAATTACCTTAAAAATTACCTTGTAGTTAAACTGCATGGTTTATTTGAAGAAGCTCTCGACTTTTTTAATACACTCGGGTTTGGACAAAACTACCACTCGATCTTTAGGGTTAAACTCAAAGTTACCTCTTACTGCTATTCCTTTTCCTTCTCTAATTACACCACCAACGATAGCGGTCCTTGGGAAATCTAAATCTTTAAGCTGCTTTTCCATAATCTTAGATTTCTCACTCAGTTCGAATTCCAAAATTTCAGCATCCACACCATGAATACCAGCAATATTCAAAACTTCTCCTTTTCGTATGTACCTAAAAATAAAGCTCGCTGCAATTAACTTCTTGTTGATCAAAGTATCTATGCCAATGCTTTGAGATAAGTGAATATAGTCTACATTCTCTACCAGTGCTATGGTTTTTCGTACTCCCTGGTTTTTTGCAACCAAAGAAGCCATAATGTTGGTCTCTGAATTTTCAGTAAGGGCAACGAAAGCATCCATTCTGTCAATGCTTTCTTCCTTCAGCAGGTTAATATCTCTACCATCACCATTGATAATCATGGTATCAGGTAGTTCATCTACCAGATGTAAGCACTTTTCCTTATCTGCTTCTACTAGCTTTATATTATACTTTTTACTTAAAAGTTTCGCAGTGTTTATTCCAACCTTACTAGCACCGAGAATCATTACATTCTTTATCTCAAAACTCTCTTTTCCTGCTAGTGATGTTACTCGATCAATTCCGTCTGGTTGAGCTATAAAATATGCATGATCACCATTTTGGAATTTGTTCTCACCATATGGAATAATAGTTTTATTATCTCTTAGTATTGCTACCGTGGTAAAATTGTGATCTGGATTCAAGTAGGCCGTCTCTGTCAACGTCTTCCCATAAAGTTCCGATCCTTCATCTACTGTGATACCAACTAGGGATAGCATCCCTTTCTCAAATTCAAATGTGTCAGTAAGTGCAGATTGCTTGAGTAGTCGTTTAATCTCCCGAGCTGCTAATGAAGCCGGAGAAATAATTTCGTCAATTCCTACATTACTTAAATTCAGCTCTTCTCTCGAATGAAGTAGTTCTGTGTTCGAAATTCGAGCGATGGTTTTCTTAGCCCCCAGGCTCTTCCCAAGAATACACGTTGTAATGTTAGTCTCCTGAATGGAGGTTACGGCAATAAGTAAGTCTGCCTTACCAATATTTGCTTCTTTAAGGGTTCGAGGTGAAGTTGAACTTCCACGAACTGTGCTTACATCCAGATGTTGTGAGACATACTCTAGCACATTAGGATTAGAATCTATGATTACTATATCCTGTTCCTCGGCGGTTAAAAGCTTGGCAAGATGAAAGCCCATCTCACCTGCTCCAGCTATTACAATTCTCATTCTATATTAAATGATAATGACTGCAAAGATATTGTATCTAAGTGCCACCATTCCAAATGATTATGAATTATATACTTCGGTAAAGTATTTCTTGGTTGCTTCCATAACTTTTGGAGCAAGTATAATCGTTGAAATCATGGTCGGTACGGCCATTAATCCATATGCTACGAAAACCAGATTGACAACATCCGCAAGTGATGCTACTGATCCTACCAATACTAAAGCGATATACCAATAGTAAAAGTATCGACCGTATTTAGCTCCTATTAAAAATGAAAGA
Organism: uncultured Roseivirgaceae bacterium; assembly: GCA_964634415.1. Lineage (GTDB taxonomy): Bacteria > Bacteroidota > Bacteroidia > Cytophagales > Cyclobacteriaceae > Ekhidna. The sequence goes on from CAZWLS010000050.1 coordinate 14,948, forward strand.
CATTTTTGACCATAATATGCCAGCCCAAATACTGTTGTAATTGCAAATACCATCACACAAATCATAAGTATATATGGTCCAAAGCCCGGCAAACTAACCTCAAAGGCCTTTGCAGTCATTACTATTCCATCAGTCTCTCCGCTCGTCCATACACCAGTAATCAAAATACACAACCCTGTCATCGTACAAACGATGATCGTATCAATAGCTGGCCCCAACATTGCCACCAATCCTTCCCTGACAGGCTCCTTTGTCTTGGCTGCTCCATGCATCAAAGGAGCCATCCCAATGCCTGCCTCATTTGAAAATGCGGCTCTTTTAGCTCCTTCAACAATGACAGCACCCACTGCACCTCCTAAAACTGCTTTGGCTGTAAATGCATCTTCTATAATTAACATAAATGATGGAAGAACCTCAGCTGGATTCATGATCATGATAGATAACACACTAATCACAAACAAGACAACCATAAAAGGGACGAGCTTTGAAGCGACATTACCAATTCTTTGAATGCCACCGAGAATAACGACAGCAACTATCGACGCTATCACAACTCCAATCGTAAGGTTCACAGAAAATGAATCTGAGACACCGGCAGGAATCAAGATTACATTTTTGAATACCGCTACCATCTGATTAGTTTGAAAGACTGGAGTTGCCCCAAAAAATCCGGCAACGCAAAAGAAAATCGCCAAAGGCATCCACTTCTTTCCAAGAGCCTCTCGGATAACATACATCGGACCTCCTTGGACAGCCCCTTCTGAATCTTTACCACGAAACTGAACGGCAAGTGTACAGGTAAAATATTTTGTAGCCATTCCAAAAAATGCGCTAATCCACATCCAAAACATTGCACCAGGCCCTCCTGCAGCTATTGCAAGAGCAACGCCACTAATGTTGCCCATTCCAATTGTGGCCGCTAAAGCACCAGAAAGTGCCTGAAAATGACTAATCTCTCCGGGATCGTTTGGGTCATCATACTTCCCGCGCAAAACATTGATGGCATGACGCAGATATCTAAATGGAAGAAACCTTGAAAATACCAATAAGAAAAGTCCTCCTCCCAAAAGGAGAATCAGTAACGGTGGACCCCAAATAAAGTTGGAAGCATCAGATAAAAAGCTGCTAATTGAATTCATAAAGCTCGTGAAGGTAATATGTATCTTTGAGTCAAATCCATTTTATTGGCAAGCAAATGAACAAAAGTGCTCGTTTGCTCATTATTAATGCCTTATTGAAGTCAAAATTCATGAAGTTAAACTTTAGAACATTGGGATCTGGTGATCCACTAATTATAATGCACGGTGTATTTGGGTCGTCTGATAACTGGCAGACATTAGGAAAGGTTTTTTCCGAAAACTTCAAGGTATATCTGGTGGATCTAAGAAACCATGGCAACTCACCTCACAGTGATATGTTTAACTATGATGTGATGGTTGAAGATATTGTGGAACTAATGACCGATCAGGGCATTACGAAAGCTAATTTCTTAGGACATTCCATGGGAGGAAAAGTTGCCATGCATTTTGCAACTCAGCATTCTCGCATGGTCGATCGGCTTATTGTTGTTGATATTGCTCCGAAATATTACCCTCCTCATCATCAGCAAATTTTTGAAGGGTTTCATTCAATAGATCTGTCAACTCTAAAAAATCGAAAAGAAGCTGATGAACAGATGGCTAAGGTTATTTCAAACTTTGGTGTTCGTCAATTCATTTTGAAAAACTTGGACAGAAGAAAAGATGGGTCATTTGGATGGAAGCTAAACCTTGAAGTCATTGAACGTGCTGTAGAAAATGTAGGCGAAGGAATAGAAGGAGAAGTAAGTTTTGTAGGAAAAACGATTTTCATTGCAGGTGGCAAATCAGACTATATTAATTCTGGTGATAGAGAATTAATTCAGAAGTACTTTCCAGGTTCTCAAATTGTCACAGTGGATGGTGCTGGTCATTGGGTACATGCAGAAAAACCGCAAGAATTAAGTGATTTAGTCTTAGATTTTCTTTCGCAATGAACCAAGGCAAACTTTTTTTAATACCTACATATCTATCATCAGATAATGATGCGGCATTCATGTCGCCAATGGTCTCCGATGTGTTGAAAAACACCAAGTATTTTTTTGTCGAGAATGTACGTACAGCAAGAAGATTTATTAGCAGTCTAAAAGCTGGTATAGTTATAGAGGATCTTGAATTTAATATTCTTGATAAGAAATCTAACTGGGATCAGATGTACCCTTTGTTTGAACCTATTAGAAGTGGGCAAGATATGGGTGTTATATCAGAAGCCGGCGTTCCATGCCTTGCAGATCCAGGAAATTTGGCTGTGAGCTTTGCTCACCAAACAGGGATAAAGGTTAGCCCTCTGCCTGGTGCATCTTCCATTCAAATGGCATTGATCGCTTCTGGATTTAATGGTCAAAAGTTTACTTTTCAT